>QBZS01000037.1:0-11904 GCA_003279355.1 SAR116 cluster bacterium AG-335-N04 | reverse complement strand
AAATTGATTTAATCATTGGCACTATTATAGCAATAAAAGTAAGGGGAATAATAAACTGTAAGTCTAAAAATTGTGGTAAGTCACCACCTAACAAAACACCAATCAAAGTAGAGATTTGCCAAGACAAAAATAATGTTATTCCCGTGCCTAAAAGGTGAAAATGAAGAAAAGAGGTGCTTGGCTCATTTATAAACCTTCTAATTGATACAGCGTAAGCTTCGTCAGTTAATAAATAAGATAATACAATACGCCATTTTAGCGATAAATTTTTTAAATACTCCATCATTGAAATACTATATAAAAAATGTCTTGAATTTATTGCAGTAACTGTGGTTACAATAACCCCAAGCGGAGTAGCACTTGATATTAGTTGAACAAATGCTATTTGACTTGCTCCCCCAAATATAATTGAAGACATTAGAAAAGCCTGTGTGGGCGTTAAGCCACTTTCAATAGCCATTATCCCATAAATAATCCCAAAAGGAAAAACTCCTAATTGTAAAGGTAACTCTTCAAGTACACCTTGTTTAAAAATTGTAAATTTTTTCATTGTTTCCATTATAAACTTTTTATGATTAATTAAAATGTTATGTTTATAAACGATTTAATATTTTTTAAATTTTATTTATTTTAGCTAATGCATAAAAGTTGAAGGTTATTTATTTGTTAAAATCTGAAAGAGCAAAATTTATAATGGATTTTTTGGAAAGTACTTATCCTGAAACGCCTATTCCTCTTATAAACAAAAATGTTTTTGAGTTATTAGTTGCCGTATTACTTAGCGCTCAATGCACAGATGAGAGGGTTAATAAAGTAACTCCATTCTTATTTAAAATGGCTAACAATCCCTTTGACATGGAAAAAGTTCCTATAGACAAAATTTACAATATTATAAAACCATGTGGATTGGCACCTCAAAAATCTAAAGCCATTTCAAATCTATCAAAAATTCTTGTTAACAAATTTAATGGTGCCGTTCCCAATGATATTAATGAATTAGAAAAATTACCAGGTGTAGGTCATAAGACAGCAAGTGTTGTTGTTTCACAAGGGTTTGGCATTCCAGCTTTCCCAGTAGATACTCATATACATAGACTTGCTCAAAGATGGGGTTTAACTAATGGGAAAAATGTAAAAACTACTGAAAACGATTTAAAAAAACTTTTTCCATCAGAAAAATGGAATAAATTACATCTACAAATTATATTTTATGGAAGAGAGTTTTGTTCAGCTTGGGGATGCAATGGAACAGTCTGTACAATTTGTAAAACATGTTATCCAAAAAGAACAAATCCAATTGTAACAAAAAAAGCTTGAAGCAAATATTATAAAAGCTCTAATTGATTATCTATTTTTTTCTGATTTTTTTTAACTCTTTTACTACCTAACTTATTTAAAACTATATTCGACCTGTGTCTATAACCATCTTTACTTAAAATTAATGCCAATTTTAATTTTGCTTGTTTGATAGCATTTGTATGATCAACAACTGGCTTAGGATAGTGTTTACCAATTAAACAATTAAATGTTTTTTGAGTATATAAACCCATTTTCCAAGGCTCATGTATCCAAGTATCTGGTACGTTGGCAAGTTCAGGAACCCATTTTTTTATGAATTTTCCTCTAGGATCGTGGTCCATTGATTGCTTTATCGGATTGTAAATTCTTAAAGTATTAATCCCAGTCACTCCAGACTGCATTTGTAATTGGCTATAATGAATACCAGGTTCATAATCTGTAAATGTCTGAGCCAAGTGATATCCAGTTTTTCTCCAATCGAGCCAAAGGTCATAACTTGCAAAACTTACAAGCATAGCCCTCATTCTAAAAGTTATCCAACCATTATAATTTAGACTTCTCATACAAGCATCAACAAAAGGATAACCTGTAAGACCTTTTTTCCATGCATTATAAAAATCTATATCAAAATTACTTTCTCTGATACCTTCATAATATGGGTGCATACACTTAAATTCTATTGATGGTTGGGTTTCTAGTTTTTGTATGAAATGGCATCTCCAAGACAAACGTGAAGTAACTGCAGTCAAATTTTTATTCCAAATTTTCTTTTCAATTTCTAATAAAGATTCTTTTTTTGTTTTTATTAGTTTCAATATTTCTTTTGAGGAAATAGTCCCCCAAGTCAAATGAGGTGAAAGACGGGTGCAAGTTTGTTCAGAGATACCTGGTTTAGAAATGTTATATGTATAATTTTTACCTCTAACAGCTAAAAAAATATCCAATATTTTTATTGCTTCGCTTCGCCCTCCTTTTTGAACAATCCCTGAATGATTATTTTTAAAAATAGGATCATTTTTGAAGGGTATTTTCCCTTCTTCTATTTTTATAATAGGAGTTAAATTAGTAGGAGTTGAAATCAGCTCTTCTTTCATTCTTAAATTTCTTATTTTTGACCAACCTTTTCGATTTTTCAAGCGTCTTACAATACCGTTTGAAGGAAATTCATTTAATAATATATTGTTTTTATGACACCAATTTTGTATTTCATTGTCTCTGTCATAAGTCCACTTATTACCTGTTTCTTCGTGGGATAAAATTGATTGGATATTATATTGAAGTGATAAATCTTCAAATACATTTTTTACAGAACCAATCCTAACAACCAAAGTTTGGCCTATATTCTTTAAATCCTTTCTCAATTCTTTAAGACTATCATGAATAAAGCTCCAATGTCTTTTACTTGAAAATGGTTGTTTCCAGTAATCTGTTTCAACTATATATATGGGTAATGTTGGAATTGAATTGAGTGAAGCTTCAAATAGAGGTCCATGGTCAGTTATCCTTAAATCTCTTTTAAACCATACAATCTGAATGTTATTTTTTAGCATGTTTTGCTTTTCGACCGTAAACTCTTTCTCTCCAAACCTTAAAGCTTGTTTTTTTTAAATTAGAACGCATTATTTTAATAACATCTTTTTCAGGAATACCTGTCTGAGCTTTTATTGAATCAAAACTAGTCTTATCGCACCAAGCCATCTCTATTACACTATCGACGTTGTAATTTTGCTTAATTATTTTCAATTTTTCTCACCTTTAGTTTTTTACATTTTTGACTGCAATATTTCACTTCATTCCAAACTTTCTCCCATTTCTTTCTCCACATAAATGGTCTTTTACAAATAATACATATTTTTGAAGGAAGGTTTTGCTTTTTAATCATTATCTAATTTTATTCATTTTTATTAATATCTGAAGTTTTGGTTAAAACTGCAGTATGTAGTCCTGAGGCTGCTATCTTTCCAAAAGATGATATCAGCCTTCCCTCAACTGACACTATTTGCCTACCTATTTTGATTATTTTAGCTGTTCCTATAACTTTTCCTAATAATAAAGGTCTATGGAAGGAAATATGTATATCTGTTGAACTGGGTAAATATTCATCTTTGGTAAACATGTTAACACTTATTGATGTAATTTCGTCTATTGCGCTAGCTATCATACCGCCTTGTACAGTCTTAAATGGGTTTAAACATTCTTTAGAAAACTCCAGTTCATATTTGTATATTTCACCCTCTAAACCTAAAAACTTTGTTTTTAAAAAATGATGTGTACCTCCAGAATGAGCCCGTTTCATGGATTTCTCTAGGTTTTCATCAGTCATTTATTATTCCTTTTTTATAGAATTTATATAAGAAATGATTATTTTTATAAAAGTATTTATACTAATTTTATATATCAAAAGGAGTTTTTATGCCTAAAGGTTATTTTTTAAGTGCACATCGTTCACCAGCAAACCCTAAAAAAAGACAAGCTTACTTAGAGCTGGCAGGTCCTGCAATGATTAAAGCTGGAGGTAAAATGCTGGCTAGTACCAGCACAGTAGATGCTCATGAAAACGGAGTAGTAGAGCAAACAGTTTTAGTTGAATTTGAAAGTTTTGAAAAAGCAAAAGCTGCTTATAGAAGTAGTAATTATCAAGCTGCTTTAAAAGCGCTTGATGGAGGAGCAGACAGAGATATCAGGATTTTTGAAGGTAAATAAGATTATAATTGACCTAGTGATTATTTTTGGTTTGACATTCTATCATAGGTTTTAAATAAAGACTGATTTCCATTTTTACCTTCGTTATGTGCTCTTGCTTCGAGATATAATGCTAATACCAAAGACAACCCTGGAAGTGGTACTCCACTCTCAAATGCAGCTTCACTAGCCAATTTTAAATCTTTTAGCTGTAAATCTATTCTGAAACCAGCATGTTCATTTTTGTTTATGACATCATTACCTAAATTTTCTAACATCCAAGAATTTGCAGAACCTCCAATTAAAGTTTCCTTTAAAAGTTTCAAATCACCTCCCTTTGATTTACACAAAGCAAAAGCTTCACACATTGCTTGTATATGTGAACCAACCATTATTTGATTGCACATTTTAAAAACTTGCCCCATTCCAAATTTTCCAGCATATATTACATTTTCACCTAACAAATTGAGAATATCTAGGGATTTTTTGTAAGTATCTTTTTTTCCTCCTACCATAATTGATAAATTAGCATTTAATGCTCCTTTTACTCCTCCACTAACAGGAGCATCTAGAAACTCAATTTGCTGTTTTTGTAAAACTTTACCAATTTCAATTGCAGATGAAGAAGAAATTGTGCTCATGTCAATTACAATTGTTCCGGGTTTTAAATACGAAATAATACCAGTATCAGTATTAAATACGCTCTCAACATTTTGAGTGTCTGGTAAAATTGAAATTATGAAGTTATTATTAGCTACAGCTCTTAAATTATTTACTGTTTTTATATTATCTTTATCTAGTCTTTTAGTGATTTTAGGATTTATGTCGTATACTTTTAACTGGAAACCCTTTTTAATAAGGTTTTTTATCATTGGTAAACCCATGTTTCCAGCACCAATAAAGCCAATTGTAGGTTTTGAATTTTTCACTTTCATGTTTCTTCCAAAATTTTTTATTACGTTAGCCTTTTAGATAAAAAATTTAAAGTAAAACATAAGTTTGAAAACATGTAATGAATTCAGCAATGTTTTTTATCAATTAATTAATTAACAAAATTTATTTGAAATGATTGCTTAAAAATGTATCATAACTCGTGTGGGGGATACAATATGAAAGAGACTAAACAGTCTTTATCAGAATTATGGTCTTTGTTAAGGAATAAAGAGGAACAATTCGGGCTTAGCAAACTATCATTGACAGAACGAGACATACTTCAAGCTATTATACATATTCAAGGGGAAAATGATAATATTAGTTTAGATAATGTTTTAAAAAAGTGTCCTCATCCTAGAGCAACTTTTTTTCGTTGTCTTAAAAAACTTCGTGCAAACAAAATTGTTAAAGTTACCAAAGACGACCAAGACGCAAGAAGATCGTTTATTAAAGTATATCCAAAATTTACAAATTAATATGATTTAAGTTTGATGTTTTATAACTAATTTTTAAAACGATGTTGTAAAAATATCACACCTAGTGATAAAAGTATCAAAATGATAGTTATTTTTCTTTTAAAATGTAATCATTTAGAGTATCAAAATGATACCAATCGTTTTTGCGTATCCCCGTAATTGTATTGGAGGTGTCTCATCTAACCAATGAGACACCGTTTTTTTAACAATAAAACAATCTTTTAAGGAGATTTTTATGAGAAAATTACTTTTAGGTACTACAGCATTAGCAGCTGCAGCAACCCTTTCTGCTAATGCATTAGCTGATGTTGCAGTCAGCGGTTACTATGAGTGGAGATATGAGTCAAGGAGTTCAAATACTCCAGCAACTGACGGCACAAAGTTTGCTTCTGACTCAGAAATTAAATTCGTATTTTCAAACAAAACAGACAATGGTCTTGATGTTTCTATGAAACAAGAATTGCTATCTGACGGTGGTGACACAACAGTTCAGGAAAGTGCCCTTTACATATCTGGTGGTTTTGGTAAGATTCAACTAGGTAGTGATGACGGAATAAATGATGGAAGCATTCCTTCTGCCCCGAATGATTTAGTTTCTGAGGAAATGTTCTCTGTTTCATCAGGCAATAATCTAGGCATAACAAACGGTGACATGGCTAATTTAGGTGGTAATGATAATAAAATAGCTTATTATGCGCCTGCAATGGGTGGCTTAACTGCAGGTGCTTCATTTGCCGATTCTGGTGAAGTTGGTGCTACTGATACTACTGAATATGGCCTTGGTTATTCTATGGAAGCTGCAGGTGCATCAATTTATTTGTCATATGCAACCGGTACAACTGAAAACGCAACGCAAGATATTGATTCTTCAACTGTGGGTGTTACAGTTAAAACTGGTGGTATAACATTTGCTATTGCTCAGGCACAATATGAAGCTGAAAACGATGATGAGCAAGGTACTAGTGCCGCTGTTAAATTTAGCGTTGCCGATGGTATGACTCTTGCTGGTTACACTGCCGAAGTTGAGGATGACATTTCAGGTGAGGAGTACTCAAATTCTGGAGCTGAATTGATCTATACAATAGCTTCTGGGTTAAGAGCAATCGTAACTATAGAAGACTATGATTACAAAACTGGAAGTGGATCTGGTGCAGGTACAGTTGCAGATTCTGGAACACATTCAAAGCTTACAATGAAAGCTACTTTCTAAATTATTAAGTAAGATTATCAAAAAGGCGACTTCGGTCGCCTTTTTAAGTTTGCTTAAATTAATTATACAAGTTAAATATTTTCTGATATTTTAATTTATGTCTAAAATTAAAAATTCCTCTGCCGATATTCATAATCATCTATTGTTAGAATATAGAAAGTGTGTGATGCAAATTGAAATGGAAATTTTTAAAACCAGACAAATAAGAATGGTAAATAAAGTTCAAAGGTATTTCAATTCAACACCTATACGTAATGCTTTTGCACGGTGGATGGTAAACGCCTTTTATGAAAATACATTTTACACAATTTCATATTTAGTAAAAGAGATGCACACAAATAGGCAAACTATTTCTAATATGGTAAGTGAATGTGAACAAGAAGGCTACATAATTGTAGAACGTAAGGGTAAAACTGTTTCTTGCCAAGCAACTCAAATATTAATAGATACAATGAATGAGTATTGTAAGTGGAGAAAAGAAATTACTCAATTGACTGTAGGCAAAGCTTATAATGATTTAGTTCAATTTGAAAAGTGGATGTCTAAGGAATTTAACGTGTAAATACGACTTACATATTTTTATCAATAACTTCGGTTATAATAAAAGTATGAATATTAAGAATATATTAGATAAATTAGTTTCAAATATTATAGTTTATGCTTCATATACTTTAATGATTTTTTTTTGGTCTTATTTTTTTTATAATTTTGGACATGATATAGACTTCTTATTATTTTATTTTCCTTATGGAATAATTATTTTAGCGTATTTGTTTTTTGGGAATAAAATTATTATTGGATTGTTGCTTTCTTATATTAGCTTATTCTTTGTGCTCAATAATTATGACTTATATTTACCATTTAATAATTTTTTTGTAATGGTAGCACCCCAGTTATTCTGTGTACCATTAACATTATTTGTTCTTCAAAAATTTAATATCACTGTAGGAGCTGGTGGAAAATATAGGTTAGATAAAACAGATATTTACCATGTATTATTAATTACTTTTTTATCGACAATCGTTCTTGGAATACTTGTGATTTTTACATCTACATTGTACGAATATCAAATTGACGTTTTAAAGTTTATTACAGGGCATTTTTTAGGTGGAGCTGTTTTAATAATCTCAATGAAATTATTAGTAAATTTACCAACCATTTTTATAAATTTTATTAAATAAAGTTAAATTTCAGGGTCAAGTCGAGGTTTCCAAAAAGGTCTAAAGAGTTCTATCTTTGGACATCGGTTCATCACTACTTTTAAACCTGCTTCTTCCGCCAAACTAGCTGCATCATGATTTATCACACCAATTTGTCCCCATAAAACTTTTGCACCTATAGCTATCGCTTCTTCCGCTATACTATAGAGGTCCTCAGGCTTTCTAAATACTTCAACCATGTCCACCGGCCGATCAATTTGGTCTAAACTTGAGTAAACCTTTAACCCCCTAATTTCCGTTAGTTTTGGACGAGGATTTACAGGTATCATGTCATATCCAGTTTCATGTAACACTCTAAGAACACCATAGCTAAATTTGGTCTTATCCGGACTAGCACCAACCATTGCGATAGTCTTAACAGAACTTAGAATATCTTGAAGATAGTCGTCACTATAGGGTTCCTTGTGATTGACTAATGTCATTAATTATTATCCTTTAAAATTGCAATATTGGATTTTAGTTCGTGAGGATCCAAGGGGTCAATAAATGGGTTGCGATAAAGTTTATCATGACTTTCTACGCCTATATCAAATGTGCAGTCAGTTTTTGCTCGTGCAACACATAATATCACATAACCATTATTAATTTGTCTGTTATTAAGAGCAACCTGAGACCTTTGGTCAACCTCACCATTAATTAATTTTGCAGCACAAGTAATGCACCCTCCATATTGACAACCATATGGTAGATCAAGTCCCTGCGAACGTAATTCTGATAACAAAGGTTTTGTTCCTTTAACCTCAAATATTGTATTATTACGATTTGCTATTGTAATCTTATTCATAACCAAATATCACTTGTGCAATCCCCACCGGGATATCTACTTTCGTGGCATCTACTAGGACCGTTAGGTTCTTTACCAAAGTCTAAAATGAAGTCTTTATTAATTTTCATACCACCATTCTCTACATCACAGTCAATCATAACCATAACTCCACCTTCAGTTCTAATTTCAGGATAAAATTGATTATCCCAAGTAGAAAAAAGGGAAGTTGTGACATACATGCGCTTACCATCTAACGATAACTGATACATTTGCGGACCACCCGCAACCTTAACACCATTCACAATGGGCGCTTTTCCCAAAAGACCACCCATCCATATTTGGCCTGTCAATACTGGGTTATGAGGGTCTGATATATTATATTGTCTCATATCACCGTGTAGCCAATTGTTTATATAAAGATATTTATCGTCCATAGATACTAACAGAGCCGACATCACACCGGGAATTGGTATAGGCCAATCAGGATGTGGTTCATTGTCAATATCTATGATTTTTTCCCATTCCCATTTACCATCTTTTGATTTCCAGAAATGTATCACATTGGCACTCAAAGCCGCCCCACAAAATCCATGGCTACTATTTGGATCATGCATAAATTTAACTTCTAGAGGAATAAGTCCATCTTCACCTAAATACATTGTTTCAATTGGCTTTTTCTTTTCAAAGTCCCAAATGTGTAATCGTCTTCCATACTTGAGATGCCCAACTTCTTCTAGGTCAAATCCTGGCATAAACGTATTTGGTGCTGCCCATTCAGAACTAACCATAACATTGTGACGTGGTTGATACCAAAAATCATAACTAAATGGTATATCTCCCATAGAGTTTTCCCAACGACCAACAATCTCAAACTCTTTATTTAGATGTAAGTAGCCACCAGGAGCCTCTCCTTTTGCATCTCCAAGAAAAGAAATAATTATTTCTGATCCAAGACAATGGACAGTGTGTGGACCAGACAAATTTGTATTAGATTTAATTTTAGCACCATCAACAACCTTATGTAAACTAGGTGCGTATGGGTTTGTTGCCGTATCAATAACATATATATTATTTGATCTAACGCCTGGAACTAAAAGATATTTTCTAGTCATTTTTTCGTCGCCATGACAAGAGGAACACGCATTCCATCCCATATGGTGTAACTCATCACCAATTCCGGGCATTTCAAGTCTATGAATTACCTTTGAATAATTTTGACTTTCAGAATCTACATCAATTGTTGCTAAATAATCAGGTTTTTGGATACCAGTGCCTGTATAAATAGCAATAGTATATAACAATTTTTCCCGAGGTGCTCTAATTGCTTCGGAGGGACTCGCGTATCCTGGGCCGCAACATAATCCATCCATTATTAAGCTCCTTAGTCAAAACTCTATAAACCTATTTATATATTTATAAATGAGGCACTACAAGGTGAAAAAATAATTTTTAATAACATTAGAAATATAATTTTTTGTGTCTTGTTAAATAAAAAAAACTAGTACAATCTTAAAATATTGACATATACATGGAGGTTTAAATGAAACTTTATTTTGCACCAAATTCGAGGGCCGTTAGAATTGCGTGGTTACTAGAAGAGCTTGAATTATCTTACACTTTAGAAAAATACTCAGTTGGTGACAGGGCGTTACGTACTCCCGAGTATTATAAGTTACATCCTATGGGAAGAGTGCCTGTTTTAGAAGATGGTAATGTAAAGATTTATGAATCTGGTGCAATCGTACAATACTTGTTGGATCGACACGGTGATGGCAAATTACAACCTCAAATTAAAGATCCTTCTTTTCCAGACTATCTTCAGTGGCTTCATTATGCTGAGGGTTCTATTATGCAACAAGTAAATACCATAGTAGTGGAAACTATTTTACTTCCTCCAGAAAAGAAAAATGATGTAAATGTCGCTAGGGCATTAAAACTTCTTAAAATTGCGCTCCTGAATGTAGATAACAGATTAAAAGATAGAGAGTATTTAACAGGTGTTTTTTCTGGGGCAGATATAATGACAGGACATGCTTGTTATGCCTCGAGAAGACTAAAAGTAGATATTTCAGATATGATCAATTTAAATCAATATATTGATAGATTACTTTCAAGAACAGCTTTTAAAAAAGCTATTTCGTTATAGAATTAGTAAAGAATAAGGTATTAAAATACTATGGAGTTTAATAACAAATTAGGATCTATTCAACAACAACGTTGAATTCATAGGTATGCCTAAAGGTGTCTCTAAATATAAATCTAAAATCAGTAAAGACGCTAAATATACATTTACGCAACCTGGTATATATTTGTATCAATGTACTCCTCACAAAGCAATGGGAATGATTGGTCTTGTTGTAGTTGGTGAAGATAAAAATAATTTAGATAAAATTAAGAAAGTTAAAGTTTATGGCAAATCAAAGAAATTATTAAAAAAACTCCTCAAGTCCCTTTAGAATTTTGACAAAACTTGTGTTTTATTCTAAAATTTATTTAGGTTTTAGGGGGGCAAATATGAGAATTAAAAATATTTTAATAGTTTCTGTATTAGCAATGCCACTAACTTTTTTAGAAGTTAGCGCTTCTGGTAACGCATCTAACAAACTAAAAGATACAGTTATAAACAAAACTATCCAAGCATTTGAAGATGGTTTTAATTCTTTATTTGAAAATACTGAATTAACTATTGAAGGAAGGACCGCTGCTGACCCAAATTTTACTTTACTGACGATTAATCCTATGTCTGAAAATCGAGATAAGGACAACTTAACGTTTTTTCAAGGCTCCGTTATTAGACAAAATAACCGAAATACTATTAACTTAGGTGTAGGATATAGACAACTTACTGACGATGAAACATGGATTTACGGTGTAAATGCTTTCCACGATTATGAAAGCACTTACGAACATTCAAGAATGAGCATTGGAGCAGAATTAAGAAGTTCAGCTTTTGAAGTCAATGCTAATAAATATTTTGCTATAAGTGGTGCTAAAACTGGTAGAGATGGTAATACTGAAAGAGCTTTAGATGGATATGAAATAGAGGTTGGTGGACAAGTGCCATATATACCATCAGCCAAAATTTTTTTAAAAAATTGGAAATGGGAAGGTTATCAGACTACAGACTCAAAGGGCAATACCTATAGTTTACAATTTAATGCACCAATAGCTCCCAATGTAACGTTAGAGGCAGGTACAAAAGATTTTGATACTGGAACAGATATCGACTTTGTTAATCTAACCTACAAGTTTGGATTAGGTGGAGGCCCAACAGAGAAAGACGCAATAGTTCAAGATTTAATTGCTGATCAGGCATTT
>QBZS01000036.1:0-11931 GCA_003279355.1 SAR116 cluster bacterium AG-335-N04 | reverse complement strand
AAATTTTTAAGAAATTCAATGACAAGGGATGAGCATAGAAAAACTGTATTAAAGATTAAAGAAGACATAAAAAATGGATTGATTTTTCAATGTGAAGTGGGTTTTAAAAGTCATTATGAAATAAAAGGAGATCTTACTGAAATATATTCAAAGTTAAGAATGCTAAATCCATCCCCTCACATGTATTTTATGAAGTTTAGTGATCAAATAATCATTGGAGCGTCACCAGAACTTCTCTTTCGGCTTAAAAACGGGGAAATGGAAACTTTTCCTTTAGCTGGAACAACAAAACGAGGAGCTGATAAAACAGAGGATCTAAAATTAGCCAGAGAATTACTAAATGATAGTAAAGAAATAGCTGAACATAATATGTTAGTAGATTTACATAGAAATGATTTAGGTAGAGTTGCTAAATTTGGTACTGTCAAAGTTAGAAACCTTATGGATATAAAAAAATATTCTCATGTACAACATATATCGTCCGAAATTGCTGGTATAATTAATGATGATGAGGATATGTTCTCTGCTTTAGCCTCAAATTTTCCAGCTGGCACTTTGTCTGGTGCCCCTAAAATAGAAGCTATGAAAATAATAAATGAAATTGAAGAAGACGGCAGAGGTCCATATGGAGGAGCAATAGGGCAGTTTGGATTTAATGGTGATTGTACATTTGCTATTCCAATTAGATCCATTTTTATAAAAGGTGAGAAAGCTTTTGCTCAAACTTGTGGGGGAAATGTTTATGATTCAGATCCAGATAAAGAGTATCTAGAAATTGAAAGAAAACTAGCTGCCATGAAGACAGTTTTAGAATCATTTAGAGAGACGAAATAATATGAAAGTATTAATAATAGATAATTATGACTCATTTACTTTCAATCTATTTCAATATTGTGGTGAGATTTTAGATAAAAATACATCAGGCATAAAAACCGATATAATAGTTAAAAGAAATGATCAAATATGTCTTAATGATTTAAAACTTGATAAGCCTGACAAAATAATAATTTCACCTGGTCCAGGATCACCTGCAGAAAAAAAATATTTTGGAGTCTGTCAAGAAATTATCCTAAAATTTGGTCCAAAAATACCAATCCTAGGCATATGTTTAGGTATGCAAGGTATAGTTCATTCATTTGGAGGTAAAATCATTCATGCAAATGAACCTATGCATGGAAAAACCTCATTTTTATTACATGACCAAAAAGGAATACATAAAAAAATACCTCAAAATATAGAAATAATGAGATATCATTCTCTAATTGTTGATATAAAATCTTTACCAACTTGTTTTGTTATAAACGGGATTTCACAAGATATAGATGATAAAAATTCTATACTTGATATGAACAAAGTTTCTTTTAGTGGTGAAATTATGGCGGTCAGTCATAAATTGTATCCTATTTATGGAATTCAATATCATCCAGAATCTTTTGGTAGTGAGGGTGGAAAGGAAATATTAGAAAATTTTTTATTTAATTTATAGGTGTGTTTTATGATAAGTAAAGCGATTAAAATTTATGAGCAAGGATCTTTGGATGTCCTGAAAATAGAAGAAGTGAACTTAAAAGATTTAGGCTCAAACGAAATTTTAATAGAACACTCGTTTGCTGGATTAAATTTTATAGATATCAATCAAAGAAGAGGTACCTATCTACTTAAGAATTTACCTGCAGTACTTGGGATGGAAGCATCTGGAACGGTAAGAGAAATTGGTTCTAATGTTACCAAATTTAATATTGGGGATAAGGTAACACATTGTATGAATCTAGGTTCTTTTTCACAGTTTATGAATTTAGATCAAGATAAAACTATTAAGCTTAAAAAAGAAGTTGATCTTAAAATCGCTGCTGCATCTACCTTGCAAGGCTTAACTTCTCAATACCTAGTTAACCATTCATATAAATTAAAAGAGCATGACACTGTTCTAGTACATGCTGCAGCGGGAGGCGTTGGACAAATTCTTTGTCAATGGGCAAAAAAAATTGGAGCAAATGTTATTGGAACAGTAAGCTCTCAAGAAAAAGAAAAAATTGCTAAACAAAACGGATGTAGTTTTACTATTAATTATTCAAAAGATGACTTTGACAAGAAAGTCTTAGAAATTACAAATAATAAAGGGGTAAATATCATATATGACTCAGTTGGAAAAGATACCTTTTTAAAAGGAATAAGCTGCCTAGCTTCAAAAGGAAGAATAGTTAGCTTCGGAGTTTCATCAGGTCCTATTGATCCTATTAACATAAATATGCTTAGATCTTTTTCAGGGTCTATTTCAACAGGTGGACTAAATACTTACATAAAAGACGCTAATGAAATGCAAATGAATGCTGACACATTTTTTGATATGATCATAAATAAAGATTTACAAATTAATATAGATAAAACATTTTATATTGACGAGATAAAAGAAGCTCAATCTATATTAGAAGAAAGAAAAACGACTGGTTCGGTTGTTCTTAAATTTTAAAAAATTTTAAATTATTTTTAAATAATGTAATATATACATATGAAAATGATAAATATTTTGGAGAATATAATAATCAATGCTTAATCTTGGATTGTTTATGATGCCTCTTCACCCTGCAAATAAAGATGTAAGTGTTTCTTATGAAGAAGATAGAAAACTTGTTCTTTTAGCAGATAAATTAAATTTTACCGAAGCTTGGATGGGAGAACATTATAGTTCTACAGCAGAACCAGTTACTTCACCATTGATTTTTAATGCATCTTTAATAAAAGAGACAAAAAAAATTAAGTTTGGAACAGGAGTTATTTCCCTACCTCAACAACATCCCGCAGTAGTCGCAGGTCAAGTAAGCTTACTAGACCATCTTTCAAAAGGAAGAGTTATTTTAGGTGTTGGTGCAGGAGGCTTAGTAAGTGATTGGGAGCTCTTTGGTAATATGGATGGACGCTCAAGAGCAATTACAATGATTGAATCAATGGAGGCAATTTTAAAGTTTTGGGCTGAAAGTGAAAATTATCACTACAAAGGTGAATTTCTGGATATTTCTCTAAAGAAGAATATAATTCAAGAATTGGGCATTGGAAAATTTGTAAAACCATTTCAAAAACCATATCCTGAAATCGCAATATCTCTTAAAAATCCTAATTCAATGACAGCAAAACTAGCCGGAGAAAAAGGATGGATTCCAATTTCTGGCAATTTTGTAGATGCAAAAGATATAGCAACCCATTGGCCAACTTATCAAGAAGCGGCAAATAAGGTCGGCAAACAACCAACCTATCAAAAATGGCGTGTTGGACGAAGTGTACTCATTACTTCATCAAATTCAGAAGCTGAAGAAATATTAGGTGACCCTAAAGGAGTATTTTCTCACTATTTTCTTTATTTAAATACTGTTTCAAAACTTGCATCAGGTACTTTAAGTAAAGATATTAACCTTAAAAAGGACTTGCCAGAAGCTATAAAAAAAGCAAATGACTTGATAATTATTGGTAATAAAAAAACTGTAACTGAAAAATTAGTATCATTTATTGAAAAAGTTGGTCCTTTTGGTACACTCCTCCTCACGGGCCATGATATCGGAAATTCCAAAAAATTATGGGAAAACTCATTTTCAGAAATGGCTACTTCTATCCAACCTGTATTAAACAAGTACATAAGTCAAAAATATATCAATTAATTTCACTACTTTGGCATCATTTTCTGAAATGGAAATCTATATGTTTTTAGTGTGAATTCATTATTCCTGGATCTTTTATCTATAGGATCCTCTTTAACAATTTCTCCCATTTGAGGTACACCAGACCTATCAGCATTTCTTTTAGCTTGATCCAAAGCTTCTTCATTTTGTTCCGTATGAGGAAATTTAAAAAGTTTATTTATCCCATCTTTTACAGCCCATAACACTATCAATCTTTCGCCTTTATCATAAATAACCGCATGATGTTCATAAACAAATTGTTCAGGAGGCCTGTCATACATAGGACGACCTATAAATTCATGGTTTGTATAAAAACTTAACCAAATTGCTATGAATATAATTGGAACAGTAAAAAATCTTTGCCATATATTTTTAGTAAAAAAGGGTAAACAACATATAGCTCCTGCAAAAGACCAAATTAACACTAATTGTCCAGAACTAATTGAGAAGTCTAACATTATACACCACTCTTCTTTCTAATCACTTCTCCATCAATGATAAGCTCATTAGTAGGATCAACATGGACTATACCATTATAGTCAACTCTAAATTTAAATGCAGGAAGCTCTTGCCCTTCAGAACTAAAAAATAATTTTTTGGTATATTCTTCTTTATAAGGATTAACCTTAAGAAGTTTTACCGTTGCATGTGTAAGTGGCGCAGGAAATTTTCTAGCATTGTAAAAATGTATAGTTACTAAATAAGATCTCGCCTCAGGCGTTCTTATCGCTACTACTTCTCTATTTTCTTTTAGGTAGACTGTTTTACCATTCTGATCAACATAAGTATCATTGACTGTTCCCAAGTCATCTCTTTCTAAATGAATTAATGCGTCATCAGGTCTTCTGAAGCTGACAATATGCCCCATGTTATCTTTCACCCAGACATCAAGGTCGTAAGGTTTTTCTCCATCCCACTCAAGTTCAATAAAATATTCTGCTTTAGGTTTAATTGTCTCTTTTTTAGCAACAGGATTAATTAATAAAAAAGCTAACATAAATAAAAATACGAATCCTATTAACATATTAAACAATAAGTCAATAAAACCAAAAGATGATCTATATCTAGGATCACTCATAATTAGAATTATTCTCTAATATTACCATTTGGATTTTAGTGAGAACACTCCCAACTAACCCTGAAAGAGTTGTACATAATGCAGTACTCATTCCCAAAGCCATGTTTGAAATTACCTTTTGAACATTTTCAACATTACTCACATCTAAATTATCAAAAGCAGAACTTAACATTAGCAAAAAACCAGCTACTGTTCCTATTAAACCTAAAGTAACCATGGTTTCCGAAGAAAACCATATGTAATTACTTAAAGTTCTGTGTTCTGTATCAGACTTAAAACTTAAAAAACCAGTGGCAATTGACGCCGCTATAAAAATTACAATAATAATAAAACTAATTTTAGTTTGATCTGCATCATAAAGTTTTTCAAACCAACCATATGTAAAAATTAATATAGCAGAAAATGACACAGTAACTACTTGTATCCACCATAGTAGAAAAGCTTTTGACAAATAAATTCTCCTTAAAAGGCTATTAAAATATTTTATATGTTAAATTAATTTAAGCAAATTTTAATATTTAATTATTGTAAAAAATTAATTTTTTAATCAAATTGATTAGCTACTTTAAATCAACATCACTTCTACCACATTAATTCCTGATTAGGTTCAATTATGTTATAATTATGTTCAATATTTCCATTTTGGAAATAATTATTTTCCATTTATCTATGTTTTCTTTCTAATTCGTTTGGCGTATATATTCGATACTGAAGGAATTAGCCTTCTTACTTTTTAGAAAGAAAATAAAAGACGATGGAAAAGACATTTTTAATTAAACTAAATGAATTTATTGCAACAGTATTTGAGAAGATTGCTATTAGTAGAACAAGACAAGCCTTAATTAGCTTAGATGACCGTACACTAGCAGATATTGGATATACAAGACAGCAAGTATTAAATGGCCATTTTTATAATGTAACAGATGTTGTTGAATTCCCAACAGGTAACTTAGGTGTAAGTAAAACAATTAAACAAGATAACAAAATTGACGATAAGGAAGCTGCATAAAGATTTAAAGAATTAATATTCGTTCCTCCTCCCTCGAATATTGATTAAAGATGGTGACATAGCTTAGAACTCAATCCTCCCCCAAGGTAGCTATTATGTCATCTGATAAAGCAAGGACGAAGGACCCCCATCCTTCGTCCTTTTCTTTTTGATTGCTTGATAGACAAAATATTAAATGACTATTTCTTACAAATTTAATATGTTAAATAATGTTAAATTTAATTCAAAAACATTTTAATCTAAATTTTTCTAATACAATTCTAGGTACACTACTACTTATATTTACTTATTTGTTTTTTTCAATAATGGAACTAACAGCGAAAGAGTTAGGGCAAAGCTTTAACCCTTTTCAGGTAGTATTTG
The DNA here is from genome assembly GCA_003279355.1 of SAR116 cluster bacterium AG-335-N04. Taxonomy (GTDB): domain Bacteria; phylum Pseudomonadota; class Alphaproteobacteria; order Puniceispirillales; family Marisalimonadaceae; genus Marisalimonas. Next base: position 5,810 of record QBZS01000036.1, on the reverse strand, counting down.
CAAGGTACCTATCTCAATTAATAATTTTAATAATAATATTTAATAAGAATTCCAAAATACATCTTCTGAGCAAGTATCCAGTATTACAAGTTTTAAGAGGAGCATTACTCCTAATTACTACTTGTTTTATGTTTACAGGTTTAGCATATCTGCCTTTTGCAGAAAATATTGCCATTTATATGATAGGACCAGTAATTACTTCAATTTTAGCATTTTTTATTTTAAAAGAAAAAATCTCGTTTCTTCAAATTATTGTCGTTATTATTGGATTAATTGGCGCAATCATAATAGCAAATCCAAATAGCCAGTCATTTAATTACGCAGTTATATTTCCCTTTTTAGCAGCTTTATGCTTTTCTTTTTTTACTATATCAACAAAATTTCTTAATTCATCAGATACTAATCAGACCACCCTTTTATTTACTGCCATAACTGGTACATTTTTATCAGCCCCATTTATTATTTATTTTTGGAAATGGCCTGATTTATATCAAACCATTCTTATGTTCTGCTTAGGTTTATTAGCAACGATTGGTCATTTTTTATTTATAGAAGCTTTAAAAGTAATTAGTGCCTCTTTTGCAGCACCATTTGTATATTTAACTGTACTATTAGCAGCTTTTTGGGGTTATCTTATTTATAATGAAGTTCCAAATCAGAACACTATAATTGGAGCTTTTCTAATTATAATTGCAGGATTAATAATTACTCAATTAAAAAAAAGAATTAAAAAATAAAATTATAAAATCAATTATGTGAGAAAAATTTTTGATACAACTTCTTATAAATTCTTTTTTACCCGTAGCACTATTAATATTACTGGGATATATTTCTGCAAAAAAATTAATATTTAAATACGAAGACGCTCTGTCAATTATTAAATATATAGGTGTTATAGCAGTACCAGCTCTGACTTTAAAGATGACTGTTTCAATCAGTTTTTCAAATGTTAACTGGCTACTAATTTCAAGCTACATAATATCTGAATTAATTATTTATTTAGCAGCAATATTTATAGTAAAATATTTTTTTAATCTTAAGTGGAATGAATCAATTTTAATTGGAATGGCATCTTCTTTTGCAAACCATTTATTATTTGTCTATCCAATTGCTTTAAATGAATATGGTCCTGAGTTAATTGATCCTATAATAGCTATAATTGGATTTGATGTGGCTTTTCTCGTTGTTAATTTAATAATCTTAGACTTCATAAAATATAAAAATTTAGAATTAACCCATATAGTTTTCAAGCAATTATCAAATTTACCCTTATTGGCAGTTCTTACAGGCTTATTTATTATTTTTCTAGATTTTAATTTGCCTCTAAGTATAGAAAGAGCTCTAAATTTTATTTCTGGTTCTGCTGCTCCTTGTGCGCTTTTTGCAGCAGGGATTATCCTCTCACAAAAAATTGAAAAAACAGACTTGAAAATATCTAATTTAATTATAGGATTTAAAATTTTATTACATCCATCAATTGCCATATTAGTAATGTGGAATTTAAATGAAATTGAATTTTCTATATCTGAAACCGCTATTATGGTAGCTGCAGCTCCTGTTGGTTTAATGGCCCTGGTTTTTTCAACTCAATATGATGTTAACCCAAATGCAATTACAAGAGCATTACTGATATCAACATTATTATCAATTATCTCAATACCACTCGTTAGTACTTTGAGCTAAATTAGCTAAATGCCAGCGTCAAACTTAAATCCAATTTTCTCAAATTTTTTAGATAGATTTGGTTCTAATTCATTCATCTCTTCAGCCGCATAAGGACTAAATGAAATATCATTCATATCATGAACTCCACCAGAAATAATTACCTGTAAAAGACCTTCTTCTTTTCCTACATTAGTAAAAGATCTACAAACGCCTGGTGGTATAGAAATAGTATCATATTTTTTAAGAGTCATTTCTTCTGAACCGTCATCATTCCATTTAATTAAAAATTCTCCTTCTAGAACTGTAAAAGTTTCATAAGTTGCAAGATGATTATGAAGACCTGGGCCTTGGCCAACAGGACATTTAGCTAAAGTAATAGTTATTCCTCCAGCTCCAGTAATGGGTGCACCTGAATTAATGGGTGTTTTACCTTCTGAAGGATCTAAACCAATGACTGAAAGTAGTTTTCTTGCATACACAATGTCTTTGCCAGCTTGAGGTATAGTTTCGTCAATCTGAATAGGTAACGGCTCTAAATCCAAAAATCTAGAAATTCTTTTTTCCATAGTTGATTGTGTTAATTTTAATGTTTTCATTTTACTCACTCGCTTTAGACCATTAACAAGTAAATAAGTTACCTTAAATTAATTTATCCTCAAAATAAAAAAAGGGCCTAGGGCCCTTTTAATTAAAAAATTTAAAATGGTTTAAATAGACTGAAGATTAACTGCAGCTACTTTGCCGTTTTTTCCAGTTTCTAATTCAAAGCTAATTTTAGCTCCGTCATTTAAAGTATTCATACCAGCTGCTTCGACAGCAGAAATATGAACAAAAACATCCTGGGATCCACCTTCTGGCTCTATAAAGCCAAAACCTTTATTTGGATTAAACCATTTAACTGTACCGTTAGGCATACTTAACTCCTTGTTGTTCGCTTAAACTTTAAGCTTTCTTGTTCAATCAAAACACGCTAGACTAGATTGAACATGAAATGAGCAAGTAAGTCGATCGTATTAGTCAGTTACTGACTGCCTTCTTAGGCTAAGATAGTTACAATGCTATATTCTAAATCCTATGATTTAGCAAATAAAAAATCTTTAGAAAATTATTAGCTCCTATTTTTGAGTAATCAAATTATCCAAAGCATTTAAAAACTTACCTTTATCTGCCTTTGTGAAAACTTTGTTTTTACCTTTTAAAAATGGATTAAACGACCTGAGATCAGACATCAAGTCTCTCGTAGCTAAAATGTTTCCTATATTTCTGTTTGTTAAAACCAGCCCATCATTTTTTAAGACAAAAGCACCTTTATCTATGCATTTAGATGCTAATGGAATATCTGAAGTAACAACAATATCGTCAACCTTAACATTGCTGTGTATCCATTTATCCGCTTCATCAGCTCCTTCAGAAACAATAATTAATTTCACCAAGTTATTTTTAAATGGCCTAATCCCTCCATTACAAACCATAAAAACAGTCATGTTATGCCGAATTGCAACTTTAGTTATTTCATCTTTAACTGGACATGCATCTGCATCAACATAAATTTTTTTCATAACCTGACTATATTATCTTTGACGATGATTGAAGGTATTAAAGTTTTTAATCGATTTAAAGCTTCTTTTTCTGACAACGCTGGTACAATTGCAAAGCCCATCATGTTTTCAATATCAATTGCTATGTCTGAATTATTATTTTCACGAAATATATAACAAGTTTTTGGAAGATTAAAAATTAATTTCCATATTGGAACTTTCCTTGGATAACCTAGATATCTACTAACTCTCGATGCATCTATGACAAGTCTCTCAACAGTATTAATTTTTTCTCCTGAAATCACTATGCTTTTCCAATATTTCAACAAGTTAATAATCTTTTACAATCTTATACAAAAAAGCTAATATTTTTAAATAATTTAATAAATATTAAGGGATTTTTTATGCTGTTAGACGTTAGAACATATACATGTAGGCCTGGTACTATTAATGCCCATTTAAAACTATACAGCGAAAAAGGTAAACCTGTACAATCTAAACATTTAGGCCAACCATTACTTTTCGCCACTACTGAGACTGGTAACCCAAACCAGTACACTCATATTTGGGTATATGAAAATGCAGGAGATAGAGAAAATAAAAGAGCTGCTATGTGGGCAGATCCCGCATGGGTTAGTTATACAGAAGAAAGTGCAAAGCTTGGGGCTTTAGAAGCCCAGCAAAATAAACTTTTAAAACCTGTTGATTTTTATAACTTCGATTTTAAAACGCCTAGTTAAGCAGGTTTTGCAGCTCTATCTAAATATTCATCTCTTCTAGATAAATAAAAAGAATAACTATCTGGAATATAATCCTTAGCATTTTCTAAGTTAAAATATGTCGCAGCTTTATAAACCCACTGTGTGTCAGCAAGTAATTCTCTTCCCATAGCCACTAAATCAGCTCTTTTATTTAGAATAATTTCATTTGCTTGATCAGCATTTATAATAGCCCCTACTGCCATTGAGCTTATCTCTGCATCTTTCTTAATTTTTTCAGAATAAGGAACTTGAAAACCAGGAATTATTTTAGATTTAGTAAGAACTGGGGAGCCAGTAATACCACCCGAAGAACAATCTATAACATCTACACCAACACTTTTAAGTGATTTTGCCAACTTTATATTATCTTCTAAGTTCGCACCTTGACCTGGAGCATCAATGGATGATAACCTATAAAATAATGGTTTATTATCTGGCCAAACAGACTTAATGTCAGCAATTATCTCCAGAGCAAATCTGATTCTATTTTCAAAACTTCCTCCATATTGATCATTTCTCTGATTTGAAAGCGGAGAGAAAAAGGAATGCAATAAATAACCATGAGCGCCATGTATCTCAATAATGTCGAAACCAGCTTTATCAGCTCTTTGAGCAGCTTTTGTAAAATCCTCCCTTACTTTATTAATATCATCAACTGTCATTTCTTTTGGAACAGGTGAACTGTTATTTATAGGAATTGCACTTGGTCCTATGGTTTGCCAAGCAGGTTCTACTTTATCATTTTCAGTAATAGGTGAAGCACCATCCCATGGTCTTAAATAGCTTGCTTTTCTTCCAGCATGAGCTAATTGAATACCACTTAAACAATTATATTCATTAAATATTTTCGCAATTTTAGATAATCCTCCAACATGACTGTCAGCCCAAATACCTGTACACCCATGTCCAATTCTTCCTTCTGGAGATACTCCAGTAGCTTCAACGAAAGCAGCACCTAGTCCTGAAAAAGCAAATCTTGAGTAATGTTGAAAATGCCAATCACTAATAATTCCGTCTTTAGCTTTATATTGGCACATAGGAGACAAAACTATGCGATTTCTAAAGCTTTTGGATTTAATTTTAAATGATGAAAAAAGAGGAACTTCGTTCATTTTAAAGTCTCCAGAAAATTTATTAATCCTTTATTTTTGGAAAGATCTTAATTTATTTGATCTTTGCGATGCAGAGCTTATCATAAATGAAAGATCAGATCCTGACAATATAAATTTCATTCCGATACTAATATATTCTGACATAAGTTCTTCGTTATATACCCCACCCATTCCTGGGGTTTTGCCATATTTTTCGCATGCATTAATAACTTTTTTATATGACTCCTTAATTTTTGGATTAGAATAATCTCCTGGAATTCCCATTTCCATACATAAATCGTTAGTACCTATTAAAATAACATCTACACCAGGAACTGCAGCAATACTATCTACATTTTTAATAGCTTCAGGGCTTTCTAACATAATTACAATTAACATATTATCGTTAATTACTGACGCTACTTCTGAAATTGGAGATTGCTTGAAATCTAATTGTGGTAACAATCCTGTCATGGAACGGTGACCTTTAGGAGGGAAAAGACAAAAAGAGACTAATTTTTCAGCAGTTTTTGCATTATCGACATGAGGAAAAACTATACCCATAGCCCCACAGTCAAGCATTCTCGTAGCATGATGGTGTGCAAAATCTGGCACTCTTACTATAGGTGTTATGCCGGCATCTTGTGCGGCAACTGAAATCTGTGAAGCAATGTCTATGTCCATACTATTATGTTCCATGTCTATGAACAACCAATCATAATCACACGTAGCCATTATTTTACCTATATCTACCG
>QBZS01000035.1:0-12218 GCA_003279355.1 SAR116 cluster bacterium AG-335-N04 | reverse complement strand
GAGAGTTTGCACATGAAGGAGGGTCTACCTATTACATAAAAAACGATGGTGGCGGTGGGGCTTGTGGTTCTGCAAACACTACTTCTCCCGCACAAGAATGTACAACTAGTCTAACTCAATTTAATCAGTCAGGAAATTGTGATGGGGAATATTTAGGAGCAATATTTCAAGGTGGGACACTAAATGGTTACCTTATGAGATCTTCGGATTTAGATAAAAGAGATGGTTTGGCTGATGATGATGGGAGTGGGGCATGCAGTGGTGTTGATAGATTATTAGGTGTTATGGAATTAAACATTCCTGTTGTTGTTACTCCATCTACTATATCTGTTAAATTTACATTTAACGTCACTGGCTACGGTGCTCAATTATTTTCTGCTGCTGGAAACCCAACTAACTCCACTGGTGGTGGTGGATCAGGACCATTTTCAGGATTTTTCACAGTAACTGATGCACCGCAACAATAAACTATCCTTAATTAGTTGATTTTTTAGGATATAATTATATCATATAATTTATAATATAATCTTTTATTCATATGGGGAAGTTATGACTAATTGTTTTCATTTAGCAATACCGGCAGGTAATATTAGTAAGGCTTTAGGTTTTTATCGAGATATTTTAGGTTGTAGAACAGGTAATCAAGAAGAAGGTCGCTGGATAGACATAAATTTTTGGGGAAATGAACTTACTCTTCATGAGACAAAAACAAAACAAGTACGAGAAAGACACGACGTTGATATGGGTGATGTTTGTGTACCTCACTTTGGAGTTCACCTCGAAGCAAAAGACTTTGAAGAAGTAAAAAGAAGAATAGAAGCCAGCAATATTGATTACTTTGACAATCCATATAGGAGATTTATAGGTTCAAAATTTGAGCAAGAGACATTTTTTGTAGAAGATCCAAATGGAAACATTCTTGAAATTAAAACCATGTCTAATCCAGAAGTTTTATTTGAAACCGCGTCTTGATTCCAAACTAAAAAAATCGAGTTTTTAGTCTTAATTTTATCGTAAAATTTATTACAATGATATATGAAACTATTATGCTCGGTAGCATAGATTGGTCTTGTTTATGAACAAAATAAAAAGTATCGTTCGATATCCTATAAAAGGACTTTCAGGTGAAAATGTTGAAAATATTATACTAGAAAAAAATCAAGTTCTGCCTGGAGATCGCGAGTTTGCTTTTGCTAGGTCGTATGTCACATACGAAGAAAATAATCCAATGTATTTAAGAAAAACAAATTTTTTAGCATTAGTAAGAGAAGAAAAATTAGCTAAATTAGATACTAAATTTGATCCAAAAACTAGAGAATTGACTATAAATCTTGATAATAAACTTGTCATAAATGAAATTCTTCTTAAAGAAGGAAATATTAAAAAAGTTGAAACTTTTTTTCAAAATTATTTAAATTTAGGAATTGATAATAGACCAAAGCTAGTAAAAGGAATAAAGATTGAAAAGAATAATCATTTAATTCACTCATTTTCAGATATTCCAGATAAGGCTGTATCCATAATCAACCTAAATACAATAAAGGAATTAGAAAAAAAAATAGGTAAAAACATTAATCCTTCTAGGTTTCGAGCAAATCTTTTAATAGATCAAGGAAATCCCTGGGAAGAATTTAATTGGATTGGTAAAAAAGTTTCTGTTGGGGAATGTATTATAGAAATTTTCAAAAAAACACAGAGGTGTGCAGCCACCAATGTAAACCCTGTAAATGCTATTAGAGATATTAATATACCAAATGAAATTAATACCCATTATGGGCATTTAGATTTAGGTGTATATGCAAGAGTTGTAAAAACTGGTCTCGTTTCAATATCAGATAAGTTATACATAAACTGAACATTAAATTGAATTTAGGGCTAGGTCTAAATCTTTTTGGAGTAGTAAAATAAATTTAGTTAAAGAAAAAAACAGATTTAAAGAAATGGGTTTAATTAAATTCTGGATTTTTTCTACCCTATTTTTTTTAACTTTTCCTTTATCTTTAATTTTATCTTTGTTCTTCTTAGGAATTAGAGAAACAAAACAATTTATGATCGTTTTGATTAGTGATTATCTTCAGACAATTTTATTTATTTTTGTAATAATAACAATAATCATATTTTTTATAGTTGATTATTTAAGTAATTTTTTAAGTTAATTGTCATGTTTTTAACAAGAAGTAAATTAAAAATTAATTTCATATTATTATATTTATTATTAATATTTTTAAACTCCATCACTTTTAAGCATCTATTTGCAGAAGATATTTATATTGGTGTAGCTTCAAATTTTTTGACACCCATGAAAGCATTAAAAGAAAACTTTGAAAGCATAAATAATGGCAAAATATTTATTTCAAGTGGTTCCAGTGGAAGTTTATACTCACAAATTATAAATGGGGCTCCACTAGATATTTTTTTATCAGCTGATCAAAATCAGCCAAAAAAACTTGAAAAAACTACAAAAGCAATAAAAGGAACACGTTTTACATATGCAACTGGAAAATTAGTTGTGTACAGTACGAAAAAATTTCTTTTTGGCCAAAGTTTTCCTCAATTCTTAACTTCAAATAAAATAAATTATATTGGAATTGGAAAACCAGAGTATGTTCCATATGGAAGAGCTGCTATAGAAGTTCTAAAATCATTAGAAGTCATTAAAGAAATATCACCAAAGTTCGTTTTATGTAAAAGTGTTAATCAAGTTTTTTTAATGAGCTTCTTTGGTAATTTAGATTTAGGTTTTATTTCTAAGGCAGATTTTCTAAGTAATAATGAGAAGGGAAAAACATGGGAAATTCCTCAAAATTTATATTCGCCTATAAAACAAGATGCTATTTTACTCAAAAATGGCAAGAAAAAAAATAATGCAATACTTTTTTTAAAGTATCTTTCTTCTGAAAGTACTAAAGAAGACTTAAAAAAATTTGGATATGTTTTCGACTAATGCTCATTCAAGTTAATAATCTTTTTTATTATAGATTTCTCACTTTCACCCCAAGCAATGGTTCCTCTAAAAGCACCCGTTCTGTCAAGCATAAAAACAGTAGCTGTATGGTTTAAATTATAATCTTCTTTCGATGAGCCAATAGTTTCAAAAAAAACATTCCAGTTACCTGCTAATTTTTTAATTTCGTTAATTTTACCTGTAATAGCAATTACATTTTTATTGAAATATTGAATATAATCTTTCAAGTGATCTTGAGTGTCGCGTTTAGGGTCTAATGTAACGAAAATAATATTTGTTAAGTTAATAGGAGATAGAAGACCTTCTGTAATTGATGATAATCGAGTTAGTGTCGTTGGACAAATTTCAGGACAGTGTGTGAATCCAAAAAAAAGTAAAGATGGTTTTTCGTTAAGACTATGTTTATTAAATTGATTTCCATTTTGATCAACCAAATTTATATTTTTAATGACGTCTGATATATTCTTAGGACTATTTTGACGAGATAGATGCTCTGCAAACATAAATGTTGCAATTAAAATAATTACAAAAGAAACTAAAATTGTAGAGATTAGAATTATTTTTTTATTTGTGGGAGTCATTAAATTTAGTCTAAAGTGAGTTTATTTATCCTTTTACTCTTTTATAAAATCCTTGTCATTTTATAAATGTTACACAATATGACAAAAAATCATTTAAAAAGTTAATTTCTCTGGCCATGAAAGGAAATAACCAAGCGACAATGATAAAAGCCAAAGCCCAAAAGATAAATAATAAAGTAGTTTGTTTTTTCATTTTATAATTTATTAAACTTATTTTAAGGTATGTTAGATTATTTTAATAAAATTTTAAATTACTTAGTGTTCTTAGTGGCTTGTATAAGGAACTTTAATGAAATTCATATATTTAATAATTTTTTGTTTATTTTATTCTTTCAATTCTCACGCATTTGAATATTCATGCATCGATAAGAAATATGGTCGTTTTTCAAAAATGTTTATTGAAGAAAAAATATTAAAATATGAGGATGAAAAGGGTGAACCTGCGGAGTATAAAGTTGTAGAAAATTCTGAAAAAATGTTAATGGCTATTAGTAAAGGTTCTAAAGATAATGACCCAATTCTTAATTATATATTTATAATTAAGGATAAAACCTTGGCTTTCAATTCTATTTTAAGATCTATTAAAGAGAGCTACAATGAAATATATACTAATGATTTAACCTTAAAATGTATTGGTAACGAGTGAGAACCTTAATTTGTCATTGATTTAATGTTCAAAACTTTGCATGCTTAGTTTTTTAGCTAGTTGGAAAAAATTGAAACAATCAATTAGAATTACGGAAGAATCGTTCTTTAAAGGTGAATATTCTGGATCTGGAGATTTAGAGCTTTGTGGAAGTTTTGAAGGTTCGTTATATGTTAAAAACTTATATATTAAGAAATCAGGTATATTTATTGGTAATGTATCTGCTGAAAACATTATAGTTGAAGGTGAAATGAATGCAGATATTCAAGCTGAAAATCTACATTTAAAATCAACTGGTGTTGTAGATGGGGACGTCATGTATCGTAATATAATTATTGATTCAGGTGGAATGTTAAAATCTCAGATGGTTCAAAACATTTCCAAAATGAAAAATTTAATCAAATTAAGTCAAAAATAAATTTATGCTCTTATCAAATAATGAAGAGATTTCTATTAATGATTTTTCTAAATTAAACCTTGTTTTAGGAACAATTTTAGAAGCATCCAAAAATATTAAGGCAAAAAAACCTTCATATATTTTAAAAATTGATTTTGGTACAAAAGTAGGGATCAAATTCACATCAGCTCAGATCACTAATTATTCATTAAAAGAATTAATAGGAAGACAAGTTGTAGCAGTATGTAACTTACCATTAAAAAAAGTTGCGGGGTTCACTTCTGAAGTTCTTATACTAGGAGCTATTTCTGGTAAAAATGTTCATTTATTACGCCCAGATACTGAACTAGAAAATGGTACTTTAATTGGATAAAGAAAAAAAACTAATTGATGGTCTAAGAGGAATTATACCCAGTCTTCACACTCCTTTTTGTAATCAAAATAAAATTGACATACCTAGCTTAAAAAACCTTATTGATCACTCAATTAATACTGGGTGCTCAGGCATGCTTGTTGGAGCTGTTGCAGGTGAAAACTCAAGTTTATCTTTTGAAGAGAAGAAGATGATTATTTACGAATGTTTAAATTATAATAAAAATAAAATACCCATAATTATAAGTTGTAGTGCAAAAAATCAAGCAGATAGAGTTGCCTTGGCAAAATCTGCAAAAGAAGCAGGTGCTGATTGGATATTATGCCAGACCCCTGAGAACGTTTCTGGAAGTGAACTGTTACAATGTTTTAATGAAATTGCTGAAGCAGGTCCACACAATTTAATGATACAGGATTTATCTTGGACAGATAATGGGATGAGCGACGAAGACATAATGTTACTATTTAAAAACATCAATAAGTTCAGAGCTTTAAAAATAGAAGTATTAAATTCTGGTCCTAAATATTCTAGGATCTCAGAAGCAGCAAACCAACAATTACATCTTAGTGGTGGATGGGCTATCATGGGAATGATAGAAGCCTTAAATAGAGGAGTACATGCGTTTATTCCCTCAACTATGGAGATTATTTATAATAAAATTTATAAGTTATTTACTGAAAATAAAATTGAAGCATCTAGACAATTATTTTATCAAATTTTACCAATTTTATCTTTTACTCACCAGCATATTGATATAGCTATTAAATTTTCAAAATTGTTACGTGTTCAAGAAGGAATATTTGAAACTAGTGCATGTCGACCACCTATCAAGAATTTTGATTCATTTCAGCATGAAGAGGCTTTTATGCTTATAAATCAAGTTGAAACTTTACAAAATAGTTTATCTCTAAGTTAAACTTTTTTTTTAAATGTCGTTTATATAACTATAAAGTAATTATATTATATTCCTCCTTATTTAAAATAGAGACCATATGGTCTCTATTTTTATTGTTGTTAGACCTTTTCGAACAATACATAGTTTTAAATAATATCTTGTTTAGAGTTTTTAAGCGAAATAATGTCTTTTTATGAATATGCCTCATGGTTGTGACTACATTAATGTTTTCAGCTACGGATGGTGTTTCAAGGTTTTTAGCCGAACACAATAATGTTTTTACATTAGTTACTATGCATTATTAGTTTATTGCTATGATCATGATCATTTCATGTTTATTTATTAAGAATAGATTGACAAAAATATTATATACTAAACAGCCATATAAACAATTTACATGAGGTCTAATTTTTATCATTAAATAATTGTTTAATTGTTTACACATTTACCCTATTAGGTCTTGTTGAAACACATGAAATTATCGCCTGTTATCCTCTGATTGTCGCAGGTCTATCTGTTCCTCTTCTGGGTGAAAAGTTTGGCTGAAGATGGTGGACGGCAATATTTTTAGGTTTTGTAGGTGTGATTATTATTTTAAGGCCTTCTACAAATATTATTTCTGAGGGATCAATTTTTGCACTAATAGGTGCTATAATGTTTGCAATTATCTAATTTTAACAAGATATGTTTCCAAGCAAGATTCAGCCATTACTAGTTTTTTTTGGACGGGTATAGGAGGGACTGTAACTATGAGTATAATTAGTTTGTTTATTTGGAATAATATTCTTGAAGAGGATTATTTGTGGCTTTTTATCATGTGTTTGTTAAGTGCTAGTTCACATTTTATGATGGTAAAAACATTACAGGTTGCAGAAGCGTCTGTTATACAACCTTTTTTTTATCTTCAATTGGTCTTTGGATCTATAATTGGAGTGACAATTTTTTCTGAAAGTAAAAATTCTACGATTGTAATAGGTGTAATGTGTTGTTATTGGTTCAGGATTGTTTACTACTTGGCGTGATTATAAAAAGAAATATAATATTTAAATATAATCGTGTTTGACAAATTGTTGTTTAAATGGATTGATTAACCTTTAATAAGGTTTTTGTCATGTCCATAAAATTTAAAGGAAAAACATCTCAAAAATTTCCTATACCTGAGAAAATGAAAGCTTGGGTTTTAGGAAATCCTGATGAGTTATCTTTGGTCGACAAAATAGTAGAAATGCCAGATAAATCAGAAGTTCTAATTAAAATAGACGCAGTAGCTATTTGTGCAACTGACCTTGATGTTATAAGTCGTGGACCTCCAGCATTAATAGAAGGTGGATTACCATTTAATAAAAATTTTACCCCAGGACATGAATATATGGGAACAGTAGTAGCTTTAGGACCATCTGTTGATGAATTTAATATTGGAGATAGGGTTACTGTAGAAATTCATTCTGGATGTGGGCAATGTAAGAGGTGTCGTATGGGCATGTATACCTCCTGCCACAATTATGGCCTTAACTATGGAGATGTTAATAAAGGTCACAGAGCAAATGGATTTACAACAGATGGTGGATTTAAGCAGTATGCTATAAATAACATAAATACATTAATAAAAGTTCCAGACACTATGTCTGATGAAGAAGCAACTTTGGTTGTTACAGCTGGTACTACTATGTATGGGCTGACAGAATTAGGAGGTCTTATAGCTGGTGAAAGTCTCGTGGTTATTGGACCTGGCCCAATAGGTTTGTTAGGTGTTGCAGTTGGAAAGGCTTTAGGTGCAGGTCCGGTAATTCTAATTGGTACAAGAGATAGTCGCCTAGAAATTGGGAGAAAACTTGGTGCTGACTTCACACTTAATATAAAAAATGAAAAAGATATTGTTAAAGCTGTTAAAAAAATAGTTGGTGAAAAGGGTACAGATTATGTAGTGGAATGTGCAGGTACTGAACAGGCATTAAATGATGCCATCATGATCACGAATAGGGGAGGGAAAATATGTTTGGCAGCTTTCCCTCACAATGCCGTTAAAATTAACATTCCGCACATGGTTATAAATAATATCTACATGTTTGGAATTAGAGGTGAGGGTAAAAGCGCCACTCATAGAGCAATGGAGTTTATGAAAGAGAAAAAATTTGATGCAAAACTAGTGCACACTCATACATTTGACATGATTGATTTGCCAATTGCATTAAAGTATGCTCGAGAAAGAATAGATGATGCAATTAAAATAGTTATTAAACCTCATAATGTTTAGTAAATAGGGAAAGCTAAAAAATGTTTGGGACTACAATTACAATTAAATTTCAAAACAAATTAGCCAGAGAGGCTATTCTTGATCGACTTAAATCAAAAAGTAAATACATGTTTGAAGATGGAGGATTAATTTTTAGGAGTTTTTTGAGTGTTACTGACACACAAGTAGAAATTTTTCATGTATTTAAAGATAAAGATTATGCTTTAAAAGAAAGATCTGCTTGGACAGATCAGTTTTGGCAAGATATTAAAGAAATGGGAGGATCTGTTTCCAGAGTTACTGGTGAGTGTGAAGTTGAATACTCAGATAAAATGAATTTAGAAAACTTTACTAAAATAGGATAAAATAAAGTATCAATATGGCATGAGATTTGCAGTTATGAATTGATGGGAATAGCTTTTTGTAAATCTCCACGATTATCCTACCTAAACGGTAAATAAATTAAGCTATTCCCAACTTATTTCTGAACAACTTTTCCAATAAAAGGTAAATGTCTGTTGTCTTGAGCGTAATCAATGCCGTATCCTACAACAAACTCGTCAGGTATATCAAAACCTACCCACTTGCTTTCAACATTTGTTTCGCGCCTAGAAAATTTATTTAATAAACAGCAAACTTCAAGACTTTTCGGTTTCCTGTTATTAAGCAATTTAATAACTTGATTAAGTGTATGACCAGTATCGATAATATCTTCAACTAATAAGATATCTAGGTTTTTTATATCTGTGTTTAGGTCTGTTAAGATTCTTATATTATTTGATGATTGCATAGAGTTGCCATAACTAGATGCTGTCATAAAATCTACTTCCACTGGTATTTTTAATTCACGGACCAAATCTGCTATAAATACAAAGGATCCTCTTAACAAATATTATTTTCGTTACATTAGACCCTAAACGCGACACTCAAGATCACTTGAAAGATTATATTCAATATTTCAATAAAAATGTAATTGCTATTACAGGTAAAATTAACGAAATTAAAAAATTAGCAGGTAACTGGAATGTTTTTTTTGAAACTATTGGCTCATCGAAAGAAGATTATAATTTAAACCATACAGCTACTGTTTTTATGCTTGACAGAACGGGTGCTTTTAGAGGAACCATTGCTTGGGGTGAAAGTGAGAAATCTATAATAAAAAAGATTATTAACTTGAATGAGCATTAGTCGAAAACATATCCAAATTTTTTTAAGTCTTCTTTAGTACTTTCAGAAGAAAGATACTTTAAAAAAAGTATTGCATTATTTTTTTTCTTGCCATTTTTGAGTAAAATAGCATCTTGTTTTATAGGCGAATATAAATTTTGAGGAATTTCCCATGTTTTTCCCTTCTCATTATTACTTAGAAAATCTGCCTTAGAAATAAAACCTAAATCTAAATTACCAAAGAAGCTCATTAAAAAAACTTGATTAACACTTTTACATAAAACGAACTTTGGTGATATTTCTTTAATGACTTCTAATGATTTTAGAACTTCTATAGCAGCTCTTCCATATGGAACATACTCTGGTTTTCCAATTCCAATATAATTTATTTTATTTGAAGTTAAGAATTGAGGAAAACTTTGGCCAAAAAGAAATTTTTTCGTACTGTACACAACTAATTTTCCAGTTGCATATGTAAAACGTGTTCCTTTTATTGCTTTTGTAGTTTTTTCAAGTTTTTTTGGCTGATTTTGATCAGCTGATAAAAAAATATCTAGTGGAGCCCCATTTATAATTTGTGAGTATAAACTTCCACTGGAACCACTTGAAATAAATATTTTGCCATTATTTATGCTTTCAAAGTTTTCTTTTAATGCTTTCATGGGTGTCAAAAAATTTGAAGCTACACCAATATAAATATCTTCTGCAAATAGATGCTTAAAAGTGATGGAGTTTAAAAATATTAATAATAAATATAATAATATGAAATTAATTTTTAATTTACTTCTTGTTAAAAACATGACAATTAACTTAAAAAATTACTTAAATAATCAACTATAAAAAATATGATTATTGTTATTATTACAAAAATAAATAAAATTGTCTGAAGATAATCACTAATCAAAACGATCATAAATTGTTTTGTTTCTCTAATTCCTAAGAAGAACAAAGATAAAATTAAAGATAAAGGAAAAGTTAAAAAAAATAGGGTAGAAAAAATCCAGAATTTAATTAAACCCATTTCTTTAAATCTGTTTTTTTCTTTAACTAAATTTATTTTACTACTCCAAAAAGATTTAGACCTAGCCCTAAATTCAATTTAATGTTCAGTTTATGTATAACTTATCTGATATTGAAACGAGACCAGTTTTTACAACTCTTGCATATACACCTAAATCTAAATGCCCATAATGGGTATTAATTTCATTTGGTATATTAATATCTCTAATAGCATTTACAGGGTTTACATTGGTGGCTGCACACCTCTGTGTTTTTTTGAAAATTTCTATAATACATTCCCCAACAGAAACTTTTTTACCAATCCAATTAAATTCTTCCCAGGGATTTCCTTGATCTATTAAAAGATTTGCTCGAAACCTAGAAGGATTAATGTTTTTACCTATTTTTTTTTCTAATTCCTTTATTGTATTTAGGTTGATTATGGATACAGCCTTATCTGGAATATCTGAAAATGAGTGAATTAAATGATTATTCTTTTCAATCTTTATTCCTTTTACTAGCTTTGGTCTATTATCAATTCCTAAATTTAAATAATTTTGAAAAAAAGTTTCAACTTTTTTAATATTTCCTTCTTTAAGAAGAATTTCATTTATGACAAGTTTATTATCAAGATTTATAGTCAATTCTCTAGTTTTTGGATCAAATTTAGTATCTAATTTAGCTAATTTTTCTTCTCTTACTAATGCTAAAAAATTTGTTTTTCTTAAATACATTGGATTATTTTCTTCGTATGTGACATACGACCTAGCAAAAGCAAACTCGCGATCTCCAGGCAGAACTTGATTTTTTTCTAGTATAATATTTTCAACATTTTCACCTGAAAGTCCTTTTATAGGATATCGAACGATACTTTTTATTTTGTTCATAAACAAGACCAATCTATGCTACCGAGCATAATAGTTTCATATATCATTGTAATAAATTTTACGATAAAATTAAGACTAAAAACTCGATTTTTTTAGTTTGGAATCAAGACGCGGTTTCAAATAAAACTTCTGGATTAGACATGGTTTTAATTTCAAGAATGTTTCCATTTGGATCTTCTACAAAAAATGTCTCTTGCTCAAATTTTGAACCTATAAATCTCCTATATGGATTGTCAAAGTAATCAATATTGCTGGCTTCTATTCTTCTTTTTACTTCTTCAAAGTCTTTTGCTTCGAGGTGAACTCCAAAGTGAGGTACACAAACATCACCCATATCAACGTCGTGTCTTTCTCGTACTTGTTTTGTTTTTGTCTCATGAAGAGTAAGTTCATTTCCCCAAAAATTTATGTCTATCCAGCGACCTTCTTCTTGATTACCTGTTCTACAACCTAAAATATCTCGATAAAAACCTAAAGCCTTACTAATATTACCTGCCGGTATTGCTAAATGAAAACAATTAGTCATAACTTCCCCATATGAATAAAAGATTATATTATAAATTATATGATATAATTATATCCTAAAAAATCAACTAATTAAGGATAGTTTATTGTTGCGGTGCATCAGTTACTGTGAAAAATCCTGAAAATGGTCCTGATCCACCACCACCAGTGGAGTTAGTTGGGTTTCCAGCAGCAGAAAATAATTGAGCACCGTAGCCAGTGACGTTAAATGTAAATTTAACAGATATAGTAGATGGAGTAACAACAACAGGAATGTTTAATTCCATAACACCTAATAATCTATCAACACCACTGCATGCCCCACTCCCATCATCATCAGCCAAACCATCTCTTTTATCTAAATCCGAAGATCTCATAAGGTAACCATTTAGTGTCCCACCTTGAAATATTGCTCCTAAATATTCCCCATCACAATTTCCTGACTGATTAAATTGAGTTAGACTAGTTGTACATTCTTGTGCGGGAGAAGTAGTGTTTGCAGAACCACAAGCCCCACCGCCACCATCGTTTTTTATGTAATAGGTAGACCCTCCTTCATGTGCAAACTCTC
>QBZS01000034.1:0-13371 GCA_003279355.1 SAR116 cluster bacterium AG-335-N04 | reverse complement strand
TTTCCAAAGGAACCATGATAACCAGCAAAAACAACTATTCCATCTGCTGAAACAGAAATATTTTCTTGCCAAGTACCAGCCAAATCAATGCCGTGATGCATTCTATATTTGCCCGTAACAGGATGTTTTCTTGGTCCATACGGACTAGAAACGTAGTAATGTTCCATTGGAGGTTTAAGAGGTATATCTTGAAGGGCATCTTTATAAATTGCAAGAAGGTTAAGGCGAGTTTTTAGGTTTCTAAAAAAAATATCACTATCAGGATCTAATGATTTATTATCTTTAATAATTGAGTTAACACTTACTAAATCTTCGTTTTTTAGCTCAACCTTTATTGATTTAAATACATTTTCCATTTGAATAAGTTCATTATCAACAGAAGCAATAAAACGTAAACTTTTTACCTTTTCATCAAGTTTAGGTGGTTTAGGATATTGTTTCTTTTCATATGTTTCGGTTTTGTAACTCTCGGAGATTACGATATTTCTATCATTGGATAATTGATTTATTGATTTGTATGGAATGTCTTGATTCCGGGATGTTTTGTTAAATAAATCAAGAGCTTGGTTATTATTAGCAATAATTGTGGTCGAATTGAAAATAACATTATCTTTTAATTCCTGATCAAGGATTTTTGTTGTTTCTTTTAATTCTACCTTTTTTTCTAGGTTATTTTCTTGAATTAATGTTTTTTGATTGAAGTTTTCACTCTTGATAGCTTTATAAACATTAACATTGTCAACATCTACTTTTGTTTTTTTTAGAATTGGAAGTGTTATATTTGATTGATCTTCAACATTAAAATTCACGTTAGTATCTGAGTCATTTTCTATTGAGACATTGATATTTGCTGAAGCTTCAGTAATTATATCGTTTTTTTTTGCTACATCTATAGCAGAGTAAATACCTTTTGCAGACCAATAAATTATGCTAGTCAAACCAATAATGGTAGTTATTAATACACTTGTATAGTGAACTGGTTTAAAAGCAATTTCAATTGGACCTTTTTTAGTAAAAATTAAAAAACGTCTTTCAGAAAACAGCCCTACTTTTTTATCTTTTTTTACTTCTTCTCCAAAACGTTGACCAGTCTTAACAGGAGGAAGTTTTTTACCAAATTTATTAAATGTGGCATTGACCACTAACTACTCCATACCTAAATACAAAAAATACAAAATCCCAATGTTTGACAAAATTTGCAATGAAACCATAAAAGTTAATACCTTGCTAGAAACAGGATTTTTTACTGATAAACTAACTGAAGGAAAAGTTTCACTTCTATGGTTCAGATTATTAATTTCTGTTTCATTTTTTTTAAAATTATTCGTTTCGTGTTGTATATTAAGATTTTGATTCGCATGACTTTTTTTATTTTCCATAGACAAAGAAATATTTGAGTTACTAGTTTGTTGATGAATTTCTAAGTGTTCATCTTTAGAAATTTGTTCTACAGCCTCATTTTCTATCTGTATGCGCATTTGTTCTATACGATCTCTTAAATCTATTATTTCTTCTGCCATTACATGTTACTCTGAATTTTTTAATTAAATTAATTATTATGGCAAGTTAATTGCACCATTCATACCAAATAAATACTTTTTAAATAAATTTTTTGTTTTAAGTTTATTTATAGTAATATTTTTTTAATAATAGTAAATTAAAGGACTAATTTTTAATCAATAAGCAAAAGGGTTTCCATAATGCTAGGAAAAACAAATGATACTGAAACGGATAAATCAGTTATTTCAAAAGATATGAAAATAAAAGGTAAGATTTCTGCTGAAGGTGGTTTAGTCTTGTTAGGATCAGTCGTAGGAGATATAAAGTGTCACAGTTTATCTGTTGAAGATACTGGTACATTGAAAGGCAATATAGATGCTGATGTAGTTACCATTTCAGGAAAATGCGATGGGCAAGTATCAGGAGATGTTATTTCAATAAAATCTACTGGTAAAATTTCTGGTGAAGTTTTCTATGAAAATATTTCCATTGAAGAAGGAGCTGTAGTTGAAGCTCAAATTGGTAAAAGAAAAAGTAAAAACTAGGGGAGATTATTTATGGCAAACAAACAAGCAGTATTAGGAGCAGGAGCTCGTTTTAGTGGGAAAATATCTAATGCCAGATCAATAGAGATTAATGGATACGTTGAAGCTGACTTGACAACTGAAAAGGTTACAATTGGATCTTCGGGTAAGTTTCTTGGTTCTGTGGATTCTGAGCTAGTTGTTATTGCTGGAGAATATGAAGGTAAAATGCAAGCTGATAGTGTTTGGCTTACAGAAACATCACGTATAAGTGGCGAAGTACATTATAAATCTTTACAAATGGATAGAGGAGCAGCTCTAAATTGTAGGGTAGTACATAATTGGAACGAATCTGAAACAAATAATGTAGAGGAAAAACAAATGAGTGAAGAAGATGCTCAGGAAGAGCAATCTTAGTATAATTAATTAGGAAATTTAAAGGGATTTATTATGAGTGAAGTTACATACATATCAGAAGAATTAGTGATGGAGGGTAACCTTGATTCTGCGGGATCTTCAGTTGTTGTCGCTGGAAGGTTTAAGGGAGAATTAAGGGCCAAAGATGTTCTATTAGAGGCTAATAGTATATTCGACGGTAATCTAGTTGCTGATAAAGTTACTTTGGGTGGTCTAGTAAAAGGTGAGGTCGCAGCTAATACTTTGAATGTGGCTAGTAGTGCTAAAATTGAAGGTAATTTGAAAACTAATTCTCTTTCTATAGATCTTGGTGCAGAAGTATCGGGAAGCATAACTAGGATATCTTAAATAATTTAAATAAGCTTGTATCTCAATTACTCAAAGTTGTTTTAATACAGTCTTGAAAAAATTCTTTCGTATCAACTTCTCCAGTTAATTGGGCAAGCTTCATAGCAGCGTATCTTCCAGCAGCTAAGGCAACAGCAAGTTCATCTTTTTCTTTAAGAGAAGCTTGACAAAGATAATCTTCTATATCGTCTCTAATTCTTATTAATTTTTGTTCATAAACTTTATGTTCATAAATTATACTACTATTATCATTTATATTTGAGAAGTTTAGTTTAACTATTTGACCCATTTTAAATCCTATTCTGTTTTCATAAAAACACATATACTATACGACAGAATTATCATAATTTTAAATTCTAACTTAACCATTTCAAAAGTTATTAATGTGATCAATTTCGAAATATACCAAAATGGGAAAATAAAAGCATATAACAATAATATTAAATTATTAATTGCAGAGCAGATTAATACACTATTTATTTTTCACGGTCTTTATGGAAGAGGAAAAAATTGGCAATCTTTTGCAAAAAAGATAAGTCAAAATGAAGAAATGTTAGTTTTTACAGTTGACTTAAGAAACCATGGCGGGAATATTTTTAAGGAAAATATGTCCTATAATCTAATGATGGAAGATATTTTTCATTTATTTAATTATCTAGATATAGAGAAAACAAACTTGTTAGGTCATTCTATGGGTGGAAAATTAGCAATGTTAATTACTTTATTAAGACCACACTACATAAATAAATTAATTATAGTTGATATTTCTCCAATTAATTATCCCTACGATAATCAAGATATAATTAACGCATTGTTTAATTTAGATTTAAATTTAGTTAGAAATAGAAATCATGCTGATGAATTGCTATCAAACGAAATCGAACCAAAATTTTTAAGGTCTTTCTTGTTACAAAACATAAAACTTAGTGATGGAAAATATAAATGGACAATAAATCTGACTGCAATAAAAAAAGCAATGAACGATTTACGATCATTTCCTAAAATTGATAAAAATAAAAATGTTGATAAAAGAACATTATGTATTTATGGACAAAAAAGTGATTATGTTAATGAAAATCATTTTCAAATTTTTAAAAGTTTTTTTTCAAACGTTTTATTTCACGAAATTCAAAATGCAGGACATTTTACACATGTTGAAGACCCTGATGAATTTTATGAAGTTTCAAAAAATTTTCTCAAATATTAGTTATATCATGTTGTTTCAAATTTATAAAAAATGTATTAGGTAACCATGATAAATAAAATTGAAACACATATTTTAAAATTATCTTGTAAGGATCAAATAGGAATTGTTTCAAAAATTTCTACTTTACTAGCAAATTCTAGATGTAATATTGTTGAGTCTAAACAATTTACAGACCACTTGAACGGAAATTTTTTCATTAGGCAAAGTTTTACACTTCATGATCCAAATATACTGGCAACATTAGAGTATAATTTAAATTTGTTATCAAAGGAATTAAATGCAGAATTTTTCCTAGGTGAAATTGAAAGTTCTATGAATACGATAATGATGGTTTCAAAATTTGACCACTGCTTAAATGATCTTCTTTTTCGAATAAGAAGGAAATCACTTAACTTAAATGTTAAAGCAATTATTTCAAATCATAAAATTGCTGAAGATATTGCCAGATTTTCCAAAATACCTTTTTATTTTTTGCCTATTAACAAAACAAATAAAGAAAATCAAGAAGTTAAGATTAGAGAAATTATATATAATAATGACATTCAATTAATAGTACTAGCAAGGTATATGCAAGTACTTTCCGAAGATTTTACAAATGAATTTGAAGGAAGGATTATAAATATTCACCATAGTTTTTTACCTAGTTTTAAAGGTGCAAAACCATATCATCAGGCCTATCAAAGAGGTGTTAAAGTTATTGGTGCGACAGCTCATTACGTTACAAAAGAATTGGACGAAGGACCTATAATCGAACAGGACACACAAGAAGTTGACCATGAAATGATGCCTAATGATTTAGTCTTAGTGGGAAGGGATATAGAAGCGAGAGTTCTTTATAGAGCTTTAAAAGCTCATTCGGAAAATAGAGTCTTTTTGAATGGTAAAAGAACAATAGTTTTTAAAGGACAAAGAGTTTTGGGATGAAAAATCAAATGGAAAAAGTTGTAATAATTGGGTCTGGTGCTGCAGGGCTTACCGCAGCTATTTATGCCGCTAGGGCAAATTTGAAACCTCTAGTTATAGAAGGAATCCAGCCTGGTGGTCAATTAACAATTACGACTGATGTCGAAAACTATCCTGGCTATGCTGATGTTGTTCAAGGGCCTTGGATGATGGAACAAATGAGGTCACAAGCCTTAAATGTTGGAGCGCGGATAATAAATGATGTAGTTGTTCATGTTGATTTTAATAAAGATAGTAAAACTATTTCATTAGATTCTAAAGGCATATTGTCTGCAAATACAGTTATCATAGCTACAGGTGCTCAAGCCAAGTGGTTAGGTCTTGAAAGTGAAAATAAATTTAACGGAAAAGGAGTTTCTGCATGTGCTACATGTGACGGTTTTTTCTACAGAAACAAAGAAGTTGCTGTTATTGGGGGTGGTAACACAGCTGTTGAGGAGGCTTTATATTTATCCAATATTTGTTCAAAGGTAACATTAATTCATAGACGAGATGAGCTAAGAGCAGAAAAAATTTTGCAAGAAAGACTTTTTGCAAAGGAGAATATAAATGTAATTTGGAATAATATTGTAAGTGAAATATCAGGAGACGAGAAGGGAGTTAATTCATTAGAAATAAAGGATAAAAATTCAGACAAAAGTGAGATAATTAAAGTTGAAGGTGTTTTTATCGCCATTGGACACAGTCCTTCAACTGAACCATTTAAAGGAGTTCTTGAAATGGATAAAGAAGGTTATATTGTTGCTCAAAAACCTGGAACATCTATAACAAATATTGAAGGTGTTTTTGCAGCTGGTGATTGTGTTGACAAAATTTATCGACAAGCAGTAACAGCTGCAGGCATGGGTTGTATGGCCGCTCTAGATGCTGAAAAATGGTTGCAAAATCAATGATTTTTAGTTATTAAGATTAATTAATTCCATTATTTTATATACCAAAGACGCTACTGTAAAATCATAAGCAATAAAATTTTTTATTGGAGAGAACTCGACAACGTCAAATCCTATAACTTCTCGGCCTTTAATAAGTTCTTTGATTAAATTTAGACTTTCATAATATCCTAAACCTCCTGGAACAGGAGTACCTGTTGCTGGCATAACAGACGGATCTAATCCATCTACATCAAATGATATGTATACTTTTTTTGGAAAATTTAAAGGTAATTTAAATTTCTCTTTATAAAAAATATCTTGTGCGTCCCAAAATAAAACTTTAAAAGTTTTTCTATTTTTAACTTCTTCTTCACTTAATGCACGCACTCCTAATTGTAAAATTTTATATTTTTCGTTACCTAGAAGATACATCACGCTAGCATGTGAATGAACTTCATTTTCATAATTCTGTCTCAAATCAGCATGGGCGTCAATTTGTATTATTCCAATATCATCTTTGTTATGTAAATTCAACCCTTTGAAAACACCGTTCACTGCGCCATAAGTAATACCATGTTCTCCGCCTAATGTGACGGGTATTTTGTTTTGTTGGCTTATTTTTTTAGTAATATTCTCAATATCACTCATAATTACTTTTAATGGTTTATTGCAATTTAAAAGTGGATATGTGTGTATCCCGTGAACGCATGGTATACTTTTACCAGTATACCGTTCTAATTCATTACTTGCTCTAATAATGGCTTGAGGCCCCTTAGAGGTGCCTTTACCATAAGACACTGTTTTTTCTAAGGGGACTGGCACAATATGAAATTTAGCTTTATCTTTATTTTTTTCTTCTATAGAAAGCTCTGAATTTAAAAAGTGATTATTTTTATTATTCATGCTTTATAAGCTCTTATGACAATCTATTTTCAAAGTCTTTAAATGAAAAGCTTTTAACAATTTCTAAATCGTTTGTTTTACTGTCCCATATTGCTATAGATGGCAATTTTACACCATTAAAATAACTAGTTTTTACCATAGTATAATGTGCTTGATCTAGTAGAGCTACCCTTTCTCCTATTTTGGGAATATCAGTAAAATTATACTCACCAATTATATCACCAGCCAGACAACTAAGTCCTCCCAAAATAATTTTATGTCCATTATCTGGTTCGTTAAGAAGGGCAGGTCTATATGGTGCTTCAATTACGTCTGGAATGTGTGATGTAGCACTTATATCTGTAATTGCAATATTTGGAGATAGTGGGTTGCTAGGTTTAAAAAAATCGAGTATTTCTCCAACTAAAATACCACTATCTAAAACCACTGCTTCTCCAGGTTCAATATATATTTGGCAATTTGTGTCATTAGAAACTTTTTTCAAAAAATATTTTAGTTCATTAAGCTGATAATCTTTTCTTGTGATATGATGTCCACCACCTAAATTTATCCAATTTATATTTTTAATTATAGGTGTTAGTGAATTTTTTAATTTATTCCATGTATTTTCCAAGGGTTTAAAGTTTTGTTCACATAATGAATGAAAATGAATCCCGTCAATTTTGCTTATGTCAAAATTAACCAAATCTTCTACGTGTACACCTAAACGAGAACTAATTGTTGCAGAGCTATATTTATCATTTTGGACCTCTGAATAGAGTGGGTTTATTCTTATACCAATTTTATTATTAAATTTTTTAGAAATATCATAAAAAGTATTGATTTGGTTTAATGAATTAAAAATAATATGATTAGATATTTTAGAGATTTCATCAAATTCTTCTTTTTTAAAAGCAGGTGCATATGTGCTAATTTCCCCTTTAAAATATTTATTTGCCAACTTTGCTTCATATAAACCTGAACAACATGAACCATCTAAGTATTCTGATATTAAGTCTGCCAGTGAAAAAGTTGAAAAAGCTTTCAAAGCAATTAGAATTTTTATGTTTGTATCTTTTTTAAGTTCAAATAAAATTTCCAAGTTATTTTGTAATGCTACTTTGTCTATTACAAAGCACGGACTTGGTAATCTTTTCAAATCAAGGTTATTAAAATTTTTAGGGTTTCCACCCATTGTTTGTAACATCTTAAACTCTAAAAATTCAAACTATCGTTTAATTGAATAGTTTTTGTGGGCAACCCATATTGGTTAAGAAGTTCCATAAATGGATCTGGGTTAAACTGTTCTACATTCCATACACCAGGTCTGAACCATTTTTTTTGTAGCATCAAAAGTGCTCCAATCATTGCGGGAACACCTGTTGTGTATGAAACTGCTTGACTTCCAACTTCATCGTAGCAATCTTCATGATCACATATATTATAGGTATAAAGTGTTTTTTCTATATTATTTTTTCTACCAGTAATAATAGTACCAATACATGTTTTACCCTTTGTTGTTTCCCCAAGACTACCAGGATCTGGAAGAATAGTTTTTAAAAATTGTAATGGAACTATCTCTACTCCATTATAATTTACTGGTACAATTGATGTCATTCCAATATTTTCAAGTACTTCAAGATGCTTTAAATATTTGTCACCAAAAGTCATCCAAAATCTAGCTCTTTTTATTTCTGGAAAATGTTTGATAAGACTCTCTAATTCTTCATGATACATCAGATACATATTCTTATGACCAATTTCAGGAAAATTAAATGATACTTTATTTTTTAGGGCAGGACCAATTTTCCATTGTTTATCATCCCAGTATTTACTGTTAGATGTTACTTCTCTAATATTGATTTCGGGATTAAAGTTTGTAGCAAATGGATGACCATTATTGCCATCATTGCAGTCTAGAATGTCTAAACTATCTATGCAATCAAGATAGTGTTTTTTCGTGTAAGCAGTAAAAACGTTTGTTACTCCAGGATCAAAGCCAGATCCTAAAAGTGCCATAATTCCCTTTTCTTCAAAACTTTTCATATAATCCCATTGCCACTTATATTCAAATTTTGCTTCATCTTTTGGCTCATAATTGGCAGTGTCCAAATAATGTGTTTTTGTAATAAGACAAGCATCCATGATATTTAGATCTTGATAAGGAAGTGCTAGATTGACTACTAAAAAGGGTTTAAATTTGTTGATTATAGAGACAGTTTCATTAACATTATCAGCATTTAACTCTATAATTGTAATATTGATTTTATATTTTGTTTTCACGCTGTTTTTAATTTTTAAGCATTTATCCAAACTTCTACTGGCTAAAATTATGTTTGTAAAAACTTTTGAAAGGGTTGCCATTTTATGAATAGTTACATGACTTACACCGCCTGCACCAATAACTAAAACACTTTGCATTTAAATCTCCTAAAATTTCAGCAATTTATTATTTTTCAAAATAGGTATAACCAGATATTGATTCTTTAAAAGATTGAATCAATTGCTTTCTCTCAGTTAAGGATAAGTCTCTACTTCTAACAGCATCTTCAACTATACGCTTAAATCTATTTATAATATCTTTTGGTTCATACTCAACATAAGATAATACTTCAGAAATAGTATCACCTTCTTGTTCATGTAAAAGCTGATAATTACCATTTACTTTTAATTTTATTGTAACTACATTTGTATCACCAAACAAATTATGAAGGTCACCTAAAGTTTCTTGATATGCACCTATATAAAAAACACCTAAAAAATAATCTTCATTATCTTTAATACTGTGAAGAGGTAAAGTGTTTGAAACACCTTCTTTTAGAACAAATTTATTTATAATGCCGTCGCTATCACACGTTATGTCATTTAAAATAACTTTTCTGTCAGGATATTCATGATGTTTTTGTATTGGTGCTATTGGATGTATTTGATCTATAGCCCAAACATCTGGAAGACTTTGGAATAATGAAAAGTTACCGTGATAAATATCTGCCATATTATCAATTGAATCTTGAAGTTCTTCAGTTATTACAGTTGATGAAGAAAGAACCTTCTTAATTTTGTTTATAACATATAAATAGGTTTCCTCAGTTTTAGCCATATTAGGTAGATCGATTTGACCACTTCTGAAAAGTACTCTTATCTCGTCTCTATAATAGTTCAGATCATTCAAACACTCTTGTGCTCTTTCTAAACTTAGATATTCAGGAATATGGATCATATTTTTGAGTAAAGGATGATCCTCTTGATTGATTGTTTGAATTTTTTTACTATCAAAGTTAGTGGTTTCTAAAATATTGAAAATAAGCATTGAGCTAGAAGCTATACAAGCTCTGCCAGATTCAGTTATTATTGTTGGATGAGCTATTTTGGATTGGTCAAGTTCATACTTAACTGTCTCTACTATATTTGTACAATATTCATCCAGTGAATAATTTATAGAGTTAAAAGCAGATTTTTGTTCTCCAGTATAATCCACACCTAAACCTCCACCAAGGTCCAGATAGGTTAATGGCGCACCCAGTTTACTCATTTCCGAAAAAAATCTACATGCCTCTTGAGTTGATTTTCTTATTTCAATTATATCTGGTATCTGACTTCCGAGGTGCGAATGTTGTAAAATTAAGCAATCTAGGTAATCAACTACTTTTAACTTATCTATCACTTCCATAACCTGTTCAACAGATAATCCAAATGCACTACGATCACCACTTGACTGTGACCAATTACCGCTAACTTTATTAGTTAATTTTACTCTAATTCCAATTAATGGACGGACGTTTAGTTCTTTTGAAATTTTAATTATAAGATCAAGTTCTCTTGGGCTTTCTAAAACTAAAATAGTCTTAA
Source organism: SAR116 cluster bacterium AG-335-N04 (assembly GCA_003279355.1). Classification (GTDB taxonomy): domain Bacteria; phylum Pseudomonadota; class Alphaproteobacteria; order Puniceispirillales; family Marisalimonadaceae; genus Marisalimonas. Next base: position 2,809 of record QBZS01000034.1, on the reverse strand, counting down.
AACCAATTTTTATCGATAAAATTGCAAGATTAATAAACTCTCTATCCTTTATTCCATTACAAATTATTGTAGAGTTGGCTGATAGATCATGCGCTAAGGCTATTAACAATTCTGGTTTGGAACCAACTTCTAAACCAAAATCAAATTCTTTACCGAACTCAACTATTCTATCAATTACTTGAGCTTGTTGATTTACTTTTACAGGAAAAACACCTTTATATTCGCCTTTGTATCTTATTTCTCTAATTGCTCTAAAAAAAGAGTTGTTAATTTGTTTTATCCTAAATGCTAAGTAATCCGTAACTCTTAATAAAACTGGGCAACTTATGCCTCTTTCATTCAGACTTTTGATAATTTTGATCAAGTCCGCTGGAGAATTTTCTGGATGAAATGGATTTTTTAGCCCAATATTTCCATTCTCAAGTATTTCAAGAATGTCATTGCCCCATTTTTTTATTCCGTAAATATCATCATTCATACTAAATTAACCTAAATTATTTTAATAGTTTGATTATATTGCCATATAGAGTTGGTCAAGCTATGGTTTAAATATAATATCTATAGTATAAATTTCAAAAAAGAGGTTTGCATGTTTTTTTCTAAATATAAAAATGACTTAGTTGACAAGAGTGACGCACTTGCAGGAAGAGATAATCCACTCTTTGATAAATTATCTCATGAGATAAATGGACGTGACCTTATGCTTGTTCCAAAAGGGTTCTCTGAAATTATTTTTGGCATGGGTTGTTTTTGGGGTGCTGAAAAAATTTTTTGGAATCTTCAAGGAGTATATCACACATCAGTAGGTTATGCCGGTGGTCATACTAAGAATCCAACCTATGAAGAGGTATGCAGTGGTTTAACAGGTCATACCGAGGTAGTAAGAGTAGTATATGATCCAAATAAGATAAGCCTAAAAAAAGTCTTAATTTTTTTTTGGGAAGGACATGATCCAACTCAAGGAATGAGACAAGGTAATGATATAGGTACACAGTATAGATCTGCAATTTTTATCAAAAATAAAGAGGATTTGATTGAAGTCAAAAATACAATGAAGGAATTCCAATGTTTACTAAATATAGAGGGTTCAAAAAGTATAACTACAGAAATAAAAAGTAATGTAGAATATTATTTTGCTGAAATTTATCATCAACAATATTTACATAAGAATCCAAATGGGTATTGTGGCTTAGGTGGTTGTGGAATTAAATTCAATTAAACCTCATGTTTTCTATAATACACCTTGACCTAATTTGCTTCGTAATATATCAACGTGTATTATTTATTTATGGTGTAAATTATGAAAGTTGTAAGTTCTTTAAAAACATTAAAAATTAGAGACAGAAACTGTCAGATTGTTAAACGTAGAGGTCGTTTGTACGTAATAAATAAAAGAAATCCTAGATTTAAAGCCCGCCAAGGCTAATTAATCATTTTTTCTACTTAGTTTTACAAATTACATTAAACTTTTATAACTCTTCTATAATTGAATTCTTTAATAGAGGATTAAATCATGAAAATAACTAAAATTATAGAAGAAACTAAATCAATTAGTTCTAATATAAAGAATGCATATATTGATTTTTCTAAAATGACAATAAGTTTAGTTGCTGTTTGTTCTGACATACAAAGAAATGGTAAACCCTTAATTGGATATGGCTTTAATTCGAATGGAAGATATAGCCAGGGTCATCTTATTAGAGAAAGGTTTGTTCCACGCCTTCTAGAAGCTAATCCTAAAGAAATAATAAATCAGGAAGAAACTAATTTTGATCCTACAAAAATGTGGGATATTATGATGAAAAATGAAAAACCTGGTGGTCACGGAGAGCGTTCAGTTGCTGTTGGAACAATAGATATGGCAATTTGGGACCTTGTTTCTAAAATTGAAAAAAAACCATTATTTCAGATGCTTGCTGAAAAGTATGGAAATGGAACAGTTAATAGAAAAGTATTTGTTTATGCCGCCGGTGGATATTATTGGCCTGATCAGGGTATAGAAGGTTTAACTGACGAAATAAAAAAATATCTAGATCTTGGTTACTCAGTCGTAAAAAAGAAAATTGGTGGTGCATCTATGTCTGCGGATTGTGCAAGGATAGAAGCAGTTTTAAAAATTTTAGGCCCCAATGACAAACTTGCAGTTGATGCTAATGGAAAATTTGATCTTCAAACGGCTATTAAGTATGGAGAAGAGCTTTCAAATTATGACTTGTTTTGGTACGAGGAACCTGGAGACCCGTTAGATTTTGAGCTTCACAAGCAGCTAGGAAAGTTCTATTCGGGCTCATTGGCCACAGGTGAAAATTTATTTTCTGTCCATGATGCCAGAAACCTAATTCGATACGCTGGAATGAGAAAAGAAAAAGATTGGCTTCAATTTGACTGTGCATTAAGTTATGGATTGGTTGAATACTTGAAAATAATTGAAATGCTTAAAGAAAACAATTGGGACATTTCAAGATGTATTCCACATGGTGGTCATCAAATGTCCTTAGCAATAGCGGCTGGTTTAGCCTTGGGTGGAAATGAAAGTTACCCGGATCTTTTTCAACCCTATGGTGGTTTTCCTGATGGAGTGAAAGTAGAAAAAAGTATAGTCACTTTACCAGAAATTGAGGGGATTGGTTTTGAAGGTAAATCTGACCTTTTTGCAATAATGAAAAATATGACTTCATAAAATTATATATTTTAACTTTTAAAAAAATCATTTCCTTTATTATCAATAACTACAAATGCAGGAAAATCTTCAACTTCAATTTTCCACACGGCTTCCATACCTAATTCGGGATATTCTAATACCTCTATT
>QBZS01000033.1:0-16027 GCA_003279355.1 SAR116 cluster bacterium AG-335-N04 | reverse complement strand
AAACACCATTTCCAATTCCTCTTGATGTTATCTGCTCTCCTAACCATAATAAAAACATAACTGATCCAACCAAAGTAACTACAGTAGTTACTTTGAAAAAAACACCAGGATTATTAACTAGTGAACCAGAAGCACCTGTTGTACCTTCTAAAGCTACTGCAAATCCATAAGCTTGGACTGTAGCTAATAAGACAGTTAAGTATCTAGTATATTGATTGATAGTTTTTCTTCCTGACTCACCTTCTTTTTTTAATTGAGACATTTGTGGAGAAATGGAAGTCATCAATTGCATTATTATTGAAGCCGATATATATGGAAGAATTGTTAGCGCAAAAATTGTCATACGACCTAAAGCACCACCAGAAAACATATTAAACATTCCAAGAACGCCATTATTAGCACTATTAACAATTTCTGATAATGCAACTGCATTAATACCTGGAACAGGTATATAAGTTCCTAATCTATATACGATTAAAGCAATAAGAGTAAATATAATTCTTTGACGTAGCTCAGTTGCCTGACCTAAAACTCCGAACATACTTTCGTTAGCCATTAATTAAACTCCAGATTTCTTCGTCGGGGTTTTAACAAGTCTATTATTTTCTATGATAGTGATTGAACCGCCTACCTTCTCCACAATCCCTTTTGCTGAATTAGAAGCAGCAGCAACTTCAATGTTAATCTTAGTTTTTATTTCGCCCTTAGCCAGAAGTTTAATTTTTGATTTCATAGTTTTAACTATGCCTAAATCAAATAACGTTTGATAATTAATTACTTTTTTTGGATCAATTTTGTTATCATTAATTAGACCCTGTATTCTGTTAAAATTTAATACTACATAAGGCACTCTATTTATATTGGTAAATCCTCTTTTTGGTAATCTTCTGTGAATAGGCATTTGGCCACCTTCAAAGCCTTTAATAGATACCCCGGACCTTGCCTTTTGACCTTTGTGACCTTTTCCAGAAGTTTTCCCTGTTCCAGAACCTATACCTCTGCCAACTCTTTTTTTATTTTTTGTTGCGTATTTGTTATCTTTAATTACATTTAAATTCATATTTAACCCCTAATCCGGTCTAATTTAGTTTTTTAGCTAACTTCAACCAGATGTTTTACCTTATTTATCATACCCCTAATTGAAGGGGTATCATTTAAAATTTTGCTTCTACCAATTTTATTTAAACCCAGACCTATCAACGTTTTTTTCTGATCTGATTGTCTACCAATAGGGCTTTTCTTTTGAGTAACAACGAGTGTATTCTTATCTGACATTACAATACCTAACTAGCTTTCGAATTTTTGTTTATTTCTGATTTTGGTAGATTACCAAAAATTTCAGCAACTTTCCTACTTCTTTTATTAGCAATGCTTCTTGGGGAATTCATTGAGTTGAAGGCATCAAATGTTGCTTTAATCATATTATGTGGGTTTGAGGTTCCTATTGATTTTGCAACCACATCTTGTACCCCAAGTGTTTCAAATACAGCTCGCATAGGTCCACCAGCAATTATACCAGTCCCAGATGGAGCGCTCCTTAATACGACTCTTCCAGCACCATAGTGACCTTTCATATCGTGATGTAAGGTTCTGGCTTCTTTCATTGGAACCTTAACCATATTTTTTTTTGCATCGTCAGTAGCTTTTTTTATTGCTTCAGGTACTTCTTTAGCTTTTCCAGTACCAAATCCAACTTTACCTCTTTGGTCCCCAACTACAACAAGAGCAGCAAATCCAAAACGTCTTCCGCCTTTTACAACTTTAGCAACACGATTTATACCAACTAACTTATCAACTAAGTCACTTTCTTCTTTATTGTTTTTTTTATCTTGTTTATCAATTCTTGCCATTCCAAACCCCTAAAATTTTAAACCACCTTCTCTAGCTGCTTCAGCTAGGTTTTTTACTCTGCCATGATAAATGTAACCACCTCTATCAAAGACAACCTTTTCTATTCCTTTTATAAGAGCCTTTTCAGCTATTAATTTACCTACAGATGAAGCAGCCTCTTTATTTCCACAACTTTTAAATTGTTTTTTTACATTAGTTTCTAGACTTGAAGCTGATGCAACAGTTATACCTTTATTATCGTCAATTATTTGACCATAAATATGTTTACTTGACCTAAAGACAGTTAGTCTTAATTTACCAAATGACTTAATTTTCAAATCTTTTCTATTTCTATTTTTTCTTCTATTATGAAGGGACATTGAATTATTCATAAATACCTCTATTTTTTCTTACCTTCTTTACGTAAAATAAATTCGTCAGCATATCTTATTCCTTTTCCTTTAAATGGTTCCGGAGGTCTTTTTGATCTTATCATTGCTGCAAATTCACCAAGTTTCTGTTTATCAGCACCAGAAATTGTAAATTTTGTGTTTCCATCCATCTTCACCAGAATATCCTCAGGTACTTCAATTTCAACGGGGTGACTAAGACCTAGGCTAAGTGATAATATCTTACCTTGTAATGCACCCCTATAACCAACACCTACAATCTCCATATCTTTTGTAAAACCTTGACTTACACCTGAAACAGCATTGTTTATAAGAGCTCGAGTTGTACCCCAAATTGCCTTACTTTTTGCATCATTATTTTTTGGTTCAACTGATATTGTCTTATCTTTTATCGTAACATTAACAGTACTACTCACTGGAGCAGTTAATTCACCTTTTAACCCCTTTGCCCAGAACTTATTACCTTCGTGCTTAACTTCAATACCATCGGGAATTTTTATAAAGGCCTGACCAATTCTAGACATCTTTTTATACTCCTAAAATACTTGGCAAAGAACTTCACCACCAACATGGGCAGCTCTTGCTTCATTATCGCTCATAACACCTCTTGGAGTTGATAATATTGATATTCCAAGACCATTATATGTTTTTGGTAAATCACTTATACTCGAGTAAACTCTTCTACCAGGGGTTGATACTCTTTTTATTTCACTTATTACAGGTTTACCTTCATAGTATTTTAATTCTATTTTAAATTCATGAATCCCAGGCCGCCTTTCAAATTTAGAAAAATTACGAATATAACCCTCCCTTTTTAAAACATCTAAAACGTTTGCTCTAAATCTAGACGCAGGAGCTTCTACAACTGCTTTATTAGCTGACTGACCGTTTCTAATTCTAGTTAACATATCTCCAAGCGTATCACTCATTGACATAATTAATACCTTTCTACCAACTTGATTTAACCATACCTGGAATCTGCCCACATAAAGCTAATTCCCTTAATGCAATACGTGACATTTTAACTTTCCTATAATAGCCACGAGGTCTACCTGTAATTAGACATCTATTTCTAAGCCTAATCTTTGCTCCATTTCTGGGCATTTCAGATAATTTGAGTTGAGCTTCAAAACGCTCTTCAATAGGAAGAGATCTATTACTACAAATCGCTTTTAATCTATCTCTTCGTGATTTATTTTTTTTAACTTGTGTTTGTTTATTCAAGTTTTTTTGGATAGCACTTTTTTTGGCCATCTATATCTCCTAGTAAAATTATTGTGAACTAAATGGGAAATCAAATCCTCTTAATAACTCTTTTCCTTCATCATCTGATTTAGCTGATGTAACAAAAATTATATCCATACCCCTAACAGAATCCACGTTGTCATACTCAATCTCAGGAAAAACAAATTGTTCTTTTAAGCCAAGTGCGAAATTGCCATTACCATCAAAACTCTTCGGATTAACTCCTCTAAAATCTCGAACTCTCGGTAACGCCACATTGACAAACCTATCTATGAACTCATACATCTTATTTTTTCTAAGAGTTACTTTTACTCCGATAGGCATCCCTTCTCTTAATTTAAAGCTCGCATTAGCTTTTTTTGATTTTGTTACTACAGGTTTTTGACCACTTATTGCAGCCAACTCCTTAACAGCAACTTCAATTTTTTTACTGTCTTTTACTGCTTCGCCTACACCCATATTAATTACAATCTTTTCAATTTTTGGTATTTCTAAATCATTCTTATAATTAAATTTGTCTTTTAGAGTGTTAGTAATTTCTTTTTTATATTTTTCATACAATCGGACTGTCATTTAAATCTCCATTTTACTTGTCTAATAAAGAGCCTGATACAACAGACATTCTTTTTTTGGCACCATCTTTAATCTCGTACTTAACTCTTGTTGGTTTACCATTATCGGGATCAACATGCGAAACATTTGAAATATGAATAGAGGCCTCTATTTCTTCAATTTTACCCGGGCTTTCTTGTGTCGCTTTTCTATGCCGCTTAATGATATTAACTCCTTGAACAATTACTCTATCTTTATCTTTCAATATAGATAAAACGTTACCTAATTTACCTTTGTCCTTACCGGTAATTACAATAACTGAGTCGCCCTTTTTAATTTTAAACTTCTTGTTCATTATAAAACCTCAGGAGCTAGAGAAACTATTTTCATAAATTTTCTGCTACGTAATTCTCGTGTAACAGGACCAAATATTCTTGTACCTATTGGCTCGTTACTTTTATTAACCAAAACTGCAGCATTTTTATCAAATCTAATGCAAGTTCCATCATTTCGTCTTACTTCTTTCGCAGTCCTAACTATAACAGCTCTATGAACGTCACCTTTTTTTACACGTCCTCTGGGAATAGCTTCTTTAATTGAAACCACTATTACATCGCCAACCGCAGCTGATGTACGACCAGATCCACCCAAAACTTTAATGCATTGAACTCTTCTTGCACCAGAATTGTCTGCAACTTCGAGATTGCTTTGCATTTGTATCATATTATATCTCCAAGAAAAATTCCAATTAATATATAACTTCAAAACGCTTGTTTTTAGAAATAGGATTACACTCTCTTATGCTCACAATATCTCCAATATTGAACTTATTTTCACTATCATGAACAGAAAATTTCTTAGATTTTGTTACAAATTTTTTGTACATCGGATGCATAATTTTTCTTTCAACTAAAACAGTTATTGTTTTATCTGACTTATTACTTGTAACTTTACCTGTTAAAATTCTTTTTGGCATGTAATTTAATCCTCAACCTTTAGTTAATACAACATTGTTCAAAATTGTTTTTATACAAGCTATTTCTTTTCTAATTTGCTTAAATCTAGCAGGATTTTCATTCTGTCCATTTGACACCTGGAAGCGAAGGTTAAACTGTTCTTTTCTCAACAATTTTATCTGCTCTTTAAGTTCATCATTAGTCTTAACTTTTAAATCTTTGGACTTGTGGTTTGCCATTTATTCCTCTTTTATTATTCACCCAATCTTTTAACAACTTTAGTATGCATAGGTAGTTTTGCCGCAGCTAAACTCAAAGCTTCTTTAGCAGCAATTTCTGAAACGCCATCAAGTTCAAACATAATTCTACCAGGCTTTATTCTACAAACCCAAAAATCTGGTGATCCCTTACCTTTACCCATTCTAACTTCGGCTGGCTTAGTTGAAACTGGAACGTCTGGAAATATCCTTATCCATACCCTACCTGTTCTTCTTAAATGTCTAGTTATGGCTCTTCTAGCAGCTTCGATTTGTCTGGCAGTAACTCTTTCAGGCTCGACAGCTTTGAGCCCAAACGAACCAAAATTAAGTTTTGTTCCACCCTTGGCTAGGCCATGGATTCTACCTTTATGAGCTTTTCTAAATTTTGTTCTTTTAGGCTGTAACATTTTTACCCCTGATCCATAGATTTGATATTTGAACCTTTGACAGCACCTTGCATTTTTTTATCTTGAGCCATAGGATCATGTTCCATAACTTCTCCTTTGAAAATCCAAACTTTTATTCCAGTCGCACCATATGTCGTAAATGCAGTTGCCTCCCCATAATCAACATCTGCCCTCAAAGTATGCAAAGGAACTCTACCTTCTCTATACCATTCGGTTCTAGCAATCTCAGCCCCCCCAAGCCTACCTGCACAATTTATTCTAACGCCTTGAGCTCCTAGTCTGATTGCACTCTGAACAGCCCTTTTCATTGCTCTTCTGAAAGCGACTCTTCTTTCAAGTTGCTGAGCGATGCCGTCAGCAACTAATTTAGCATCAATCTCTGGTTTTCTTATTTCTATTATATTAAGACTTACCTCAGAACCAATTTGCTTACTTAGTATATTTTTTAAAGTTTCGATATCTTGACCTTTTTTACCAATAACTAATCCGGGCCTTCCAGCATATATTGAAATTTTTGCTCTTCCAGCAGGCCTTTCAATGACAATTTTACTAACTGCGGCTGCTTTTAACTTGTCAAACAAATACTTTCTAAGATTTATATCTTGGTGAAGCAAGTCAGCATACGACTTTCCACCAAACCACCTAGAGTCCCAAGTGCGGTTAATGCCTAATCTAAATCCAATTGGTTGTGTTTTTTGACCCATATTATTTACCTTCCTGTTCGGACAATAAAATTGTTAGACGAGAAAAAGGTTTTATAATTTTGGCACCACGACCTCTTGCTCGGGCATGAAAACGTTTCATAACCAACCCTTTACCAACATAAGCTTCTTTTACAATAAGTTTATCTATATCAAGTGAATGATTATTTTCAGCGTTAGCTATAGCTGACCTTAGTGCCTTTTCAACATCATTAGATATTCTTCGTTTAGAAAATTGTAAAATAGAAATAGCCTTAGACGCAGTTTGCTTTCTAATCATCTGAGCTACAAGATTAAGTTTTTGCGGACTAATTCTGATATTTTTCAACACAACTTTTGCCTCGTTGTCCAGTTCTCGTCTTTTGTTTTTCTCTTTCCCCATCTTTACCTCTATCTCTTTGACTTTTTGTCAGCTGTATGACCATAGTAAGTCCTTGTAGGTGAAAATTCTCCCAATTTATGCCCCACCATAGTTTCAGTGATTGTTACAGGTATAAATTTTTTGCCATTGTAAACACCAAATGTAAGCCCAACGAATTGAGGCATAACTGTAGATCTCCTCGACCAAGTTTTTATTACGTCATTTCTTCCTGATTCTCTTGCTATATCAGCTTTTTTAAGTAAATAGCCGTCCACAAAGGGACCTTTCCATATAGATCTAGACATTGAGTTAACCTTACGCTTTTCTTCTTCTAATTATTAATTTATCAGTTCTCTTATTATTTCTTGTTCTATATCCTTTTGTAGGCTTGCCCCAGGGAGTAACTGGGTGCCTGCCTCCAGATGTTCTTCCTTCACCTCCACCATGAGGATGATCAACTGGGTTCATTGCAACACCTCTTACAGAAGGTCTTTTTCCCAACCATCTATTTCTACCAGCTTTTCCTAAGTTAGTGTTTTGATTATCAGGATTTGACACAGCTCCAATTGCACATAAGCAAGAAGAGAGTACAAATCTGACTTCACCAGATACTAATCGCAAAATTGAATAAGATAAATCTTTACCTATAAGTTGTACGTAGGATCCTGCTGAACGAGCCATTTGCCCTCCTTTACCAGGTTTAAGTTCAACATTATGAATGATAGTACCAACTGGCACAGATGAAAGTGGCATACAGTTACCTGGCTTAATATCAGCTTTGTTAGATGATATAACTTTATCTCCCACACTTAGTCGTTGAGGAGCTAAGATGTACCTCAATTCATTATCTTCATATTTTATTAGAGCAATATGTGCTGAACGATTTGGGTCATATTCTATACGTTCAACCATACCATTTACATCAAACTTATTTCTTTTAAAATCTATTATTCTATATCTTCTTTTGTGTCCACCACCTCTTTGCCACATTGTGATTTTACCAGAGTGATTTCTTCCTCCATTTTTACTAAGGCCTTCAGTTAATCTTTTCTCAGGCTTACCTTTGTACAATTCAGATTTATCTACAAGAACTAATCCTCTTTGGCCGGGTGTATTCGGTTTATATTGTTTTAATGCCATATTACACTCCCACTGACAAATCTATCGTATTACCTGGAGCAAGGGTAATTATAGCTTTTTTGGTATTTGCTCTTCGACCTAAAATTCCTTTAAATCTTTTAACCTTTCCCTTAAGTGATATGGTATGAACGGACTTAACTTTCACTGAAAAAATTTTTTCGATTGCTAATTTTATGTCAAATTTGCTAGCCGTAAGTGGAACTGAAAATACCATTTTGTTAAATTCTGACATTTGAGTTGCTTTTTCTGTAATTAGAGGATTTAAAACAACTTGATAAGCTTTATTTAAGCTAATTAAATTTTCATTTTTTCTTCTAGGCCTTATACTCATGACAACCGTTCCTCAACAAATTTAAGTGCATCGTCAATAATTATTAAGTTGTCTTTTTTAACAATATCGTAAACATTAATTCCTTCGTAGGAGAGTAAATCTAAATTTTTAATATTATTTGCAGCTTTTACAAAATTTGATTCTACGCCAATACCTGAAATAACTAGAGTTTTGCCGACTCCTATCTCATCTAATTTTTTCTTTAAAGTAGAAGTCTTTCCATCACATTTTGAACCATCTAAAATAATAAGTTTTCCAAGTTTGAATTTATCAGACAATGCAGATTTTAAACCTAGTTTCCTTACTTTTTTATTTAAGTTGTGAGAATGCAAATGAGGAACAGGCCCATGGGCCATTCCACCACCTCTAAACTGTGATACAGAACCCGAACCATGCCTAGCTTTACCAGTTCCTTTTTGCTTATACATTTTAGCTGTAGTCATTTTAATTTCGCTTCGCGTTTTAACAGAGTGGTTACCCAAACGCTTTTTAGCTAATTGCCATCTTATAACTCTTGCCATAATGTCAGGTCTAGGAGATATTCCAAAAACATTATCATCCAGTGTTATTTCTTTACCTGACTTGTTGTTTAAATTTAAAGATTTAATTTTCACCTTGGGCTCCTTCATTCTCAGATAACTCAGCACTGGCATTTTCAGAAACTTGTATTATTTTATCATTCGAAGCTTCAGGCGTTCTAAGGCCAGCAGGAAAGGGAACCTCCTTAGGGAGATCATGTTTAACTGCATCAGACAAAGTTACAATTCCATTTTTTGATCCTGGAACTGAACCTTCTACCAAAATTAAATTTTCATTTTCCAGAAGTTTTACAACTTTGAGATTTTGAGTTGTAACCCTAACATTACCGTATTGTCCTGCCATTTTTTTGCCTTTCCAAGTTCTACCTGGATCTTGACTGTTACCAGTTGAGCCGTGGGCCCTATGACTGATTGACACACCATGCGTGGCCTGCATCCCTCCAAAATTATGTCGCTTCATTGAACCTGCAAAACCTTTACCTTGTGAAATTCCCACTACATCAATCTTTTGACCAGGTATAAAATGATTTGTGCCAATTTTATCACCAATTTTAAGTAAAGCATCTTCACTGACTCTAAATTCTATAATTTTTTCTTTAGGTTCAGTTTTAGCTTTAGCAAAATAACCTTTTAGAGGCTTATTAATATTCTTTAACTTTTTATTGTTAAAACCTAATTGGACGGCAATATAGCCATCTTTTTCCATAGACTTTATAGATAAAACTTCAACATCTTCGAGTCTTAGAACAGTTACAGGAACATGCTCACCCTTATCATTGAATATTCTTGACATTCCTAATTTTCTAGCAATTACGCCACAACGCATAATGTAATCCTTTAAATCTTTATTTCTACATCAACCCCAGATGCCAAATCTAGTTTCATAAGAGCATCTACAGTTTGGGGGGTCGGCTCGATTATATCTAACACTCTCTTATGAGTTCGCATTTCAAATTGCTCTCGGCTTTTTTTGTCTACATGAGGCCCCCTAAGAACCGTAAATCTGTTGAGAGATGTTGGTAATGGGATTGGCCCTCGAATTTTGGCACCAGTCCTTCTTGCAGTATTAACTATTTCAGAAGTAGATTGATCTAATATTCTATGATCAAAAGCCTTCAATCTAATTCTAATATTTTGACTGTCCATTAAATCCTCACTACATTAACTACTAAATATTACCAGTTAAGACTGAATACTCGAAACAACCCCAGCACCAACTGTTCTTCCACCTTCTCTTATTGCAAATCTTAAACCTTCATCCATTGCAATTGGTGCAATTAACTCAACAGTTATTGCTATATTATCCCCAGGCATAACCATTTCTGTTCCTGATGGAAGCTCTACAGCCCCAGTTACATCAGTAGTCCTAAAATAAAATTGTGGACGATAATTACTAAAAAAAGGTGTATGCCTTCCACCTTCATCTTTAGTTAATATGTAAGCCTCGCCTTTAAATTTTGAATACGGCTTGATTGAACCAGGTGCAGATAAAACTTGACCTCGTTCAACTTCTTCTCTTTTTGTACCTCTTAAAAGAACACCAACATTGTCACCAGCTTCACCAGAATCTAATAACTTACGAAACATTTCAACACCAGTACATGTTGTCTTAGTTGTTTCCTTTATGCCAACAATCTCTATTTCTTCACCAACTTTCACAACACCTCTTTCCACACGACCTGTAACAACAGTTCCTCTTCCAGATATAGAAAAAACGTCTTCAATAGGCATTAAAAAAGGCTTATCTTTGTCACGAGCTGGTTGAGGAATATAAGTATCAACAGCAGTCATTAATTCTGTAATCGAATTCAGACCGATAACTTCATCACGATTCTCTAAAGCCGCTAGTGCACTTCCTTTTATAATAGGAATATCGTCACCAGGAAAATCATAATTACTTAAGAGTTCACGAATTTCTAATTCCACTAGTTCTAATAATTCTTCATCATCAACTTGATCAACTTTATTCATGTAAACTACTAATGAAGGAACACCAACCTGACGCGCTAAAAGTATATGTTCTTTGGTTTGAGGCATAGGACCATCAGCAGCATTCACAACTAAAATAGCACCATCCATTTGAGCCGCGCCGGTGATCATGTTCTTGACATAGTCAGCGTGACCTGGACAGTCAACATGAGCATAATGACGATTTTCAGTAGAATATTCAACATGAGCAGTAGATATAGTTATACCTCTCTCTCTTTCTTCAGGCGCTTTATCAATTTGGTCATAAGCAGAAAAGTCAGCACGACCTGCATCAGCCATAACTTTTGTAATTGCTGCAGTTAAAGTTGTTTTCCCATGATCAACATGGCCTATTGTACCAATGTTAACGTGTGGTTTGCTACGATCAAATTTTTCTTTAGACATCTTATATGACCTTTCTTTATATTATTGTTTAGGCTAACTTAGCCTTAACTTCGTCGGCAACGGCTTGTGGAACTTGATCATAATGATCAAAAATCATTGTGTATTGAGCCCTACCTTGACTCATTGACCTCAGGTTATTTACATAACCGAACATGTTGGCTAAAGGAACCATAGCATTAATTACCTGGGCATTGCCCCTAGCATCCATTCCATTAACCTGACCTCTTCGGCTGTTTAAATCACCTATAATATCGCCCATGTATTCTTCAGGTGTAACACATTCAACTTTCATTATAGGCTCAAGTAAAACTGGCGAAGCCTTTGTCATACCTTCCCGGAATGCAGCTCTCGCAGCTATTTCAAAAGCCATAACTGATGAATCTACATCGTGATATGCGCCGTCATGAAGATTAACCTTAAAGTCGATTGCTGGAAAACCCGCTATTATACCAGCATCCTTAGCTTGTACTAAACCTTTTTCCACGCCCGGTATGTATTCAGTTGGAATATTACCACCTTTAATTGAATTCAAAAATTCAAAGTCTTTATCAGGGTTTGGTGAAAATGTCATTTTAACTCGAGCAAATTGACCAGATCCACCGGATTGTTTTTTATGGGTATAGTCAACTTCAATTTCTTTCGTAATAGTTTCACGATATGCAACTTGCGGAGCGCCAATGTTTGCCTCAACCTTAAATTCACGTTTGAGTCGATCTATTAATATATCAAGATGAAGCTCACCCATACCTTTCATAATAGTTTGGCCTGATTCAATGTCTGTAGACACCTGAAAAGAGGGGTCTTCAGCAGCTAATCTTGCAAGGCCTGTAGACATTTTTTCTTGATCATTCTTAGACTTAGGTTCAACTGCTATTTCGATTACCGGATTCGGAAATGACATTGTTTCCAATACAACAGACTTTAATGGATCACACAAGGTATCTCCAGTAGTTGTCTCTTTCATACCTGCTAATGCAACAATATCGCCAGCAAATGCCTCATCTATCTCTTCTCTATTATTAGAGTGCATCATCATCATTCTTCCAACTCGCTCTTTTTTTCCTTTGGTAGAATTAAGAAGAGAATCACCTTTTTTTATGGAACCTGAGTATATTCTTAAAAAAGTTAAAGAACCAACAAATGGATCATTCATGATTTTAAAGGCGAGACCAGAAAAAGGCTCTTGATCGCTAGCTTTTCTCTCAACATTTCTAGTTTCCGTAACGTCACCAGGTAAAAAACCAAGGTAAGCAGGCACATCTAATGGATCAGGAAGGTAATCAATTACAGAGTTTAACATCGTCTGAACACCCTTATTTTTAAATGCTGACCCACACAAAATTGGGACAAAATCCATAGCAAGGGTACCTTTCCTAATTAAATCTCTTAAAGAAATTTCATCAGGCTCTTCACCTTCTAGATATTTCTCCATCCAAACATCATCTTGTTCTACTGCCAACTCTATTAGGTCAGCCCTCATAGACTTAGCCTTCTCCTGCAAATCTTCTCTAATTTCACGTATTGTCCAGGAAGCGCCTAAATCTTCTGAGACCCAAACCCACTCTTTCATGGAAACTAAATCTACTAGACCTGCAAACTCGTTCTCTGCACCAATTGGTAAATTAATAGGTAAAGGAGTAGCTCCTGTCCTATCTTTTACCATGTCTACACACTTAAAAAAATCAGCACCAATCTTATCCATTTTGTTAACAAACACTATTCTAGGCACTTTGTATCTATCAGCCTGCCTCCATACTGTTTCGGTTTGAGGTTCAATTCCAGCATTAGCATCTAGAACAACGACAGCACCATCAAGCACCGCTAATGATCTTTCAACTTCAATAGTAAAGTCAACGTGACCTGGTGTATCTATAATATTAAACCTAAATTTAGCCTCATCTTCCGACAATCCATAATGTGAATCGTAACCTTTACCGTCTTCTGTTCTCGTCCAAAAACACGTTGTTGCAGCAGAAGTGATTGTAATGCCCCGCTCTTGCTCTTGCTCCATCCAATCCATTGTAGCATTTCCATCATGGACTTCACCAATTTTATGTGATCTGCCAGTGTAATAAAGAATTCTTTCGGATGTTGTAGTCTTACCAGCATCTATATGAGCAATAATGCCAAAATTTCTATATCTATTTAAATTGTAACCACGAGACATTTTAATTCCTATATTTTACCAACGGTAATGTGAAAAGGCTTTGTTTGCTTCAGCCATTTTATGAGTGTCTTCTCTTTTTTTAACAGAAGCACCTCTGTTTGAAGAAGCATCCATTAACTCACCACTAAGTCTTTCTGTCATTGAATTTTCTGACCTATTTCTACTGCTATTTATGAGCCATCTAATTGCAAGCGCTAAAGCCCTATCTGACCGAACTTCTACCGGAACCTGATAAGTAGCACCACCGACACGCCTGGATCTAACTTCAAGTTGAGGTTGAACATTACCTAAAGCTTCATGAAAAATTTTCACAGGCTCAACACCAGCTTTCTTTTCAATAACTTCAAATGCACCATAAACTATTTTTTCAGCAGTAGACCTTTTACCGTCAAACATTAAACATGAGGTGAATTTAGATACAATCTTGTCGTTGAACTTCGGATCAGGCATAGCTTCTCTTTTAATAGCTTTTCTACGTCTTGACATTTAAAATTTCCTTTTTATTTAGGTCGTTTAGCACCGTATTTGGATCTTCTTTGACGTCTATCTGAAACACCTTGTGTATCCAAAGTTCCTCTAATAACGTGATATCTTACACCAGGTAGATCTTTAACCCTACCACCCCTTATCATTACAACAGAATGCTCTTGTAGATTATGACCTTCACCAGGTATGTAGGATGTAACCTCAAAACCGTTTGTAAGCCTAATCCTAGCAACCTTTCTTAGAGCAGAATTTGGTTTCTTGGGAGTGGTAGTATAAACTCGTGTACAAACACCTCTTTTTTGAGGACAAGATTGCATGGCAGGAACTTTTGTTTTATTAACTGGTCGATTACGACCATGCCTTATAAGCTGATTAATAGTAGGCATTTAAAAATCCTTCATAAAAAACAAGTAGCTGAAACAAGCCTTATAAATAATACAAATAAAGAGCTAGCGTCTAATTTAAATTACAACCAGAACCCAATATTTGCGGGATTATATTCTTAACTTAGTCAATGGTCAAGGACAAAATACATACAGATGATTACTTTAAATATTAATTCACATGCATTTGTCAATCTAACTTTTCTTCCATTTCTTCAATCAAGACAGGTTCTTCTTTTGCCATACTATCTAAAATTTCTTTATCTCTTTTACTAGCAGTCATTCTAAGTTTGTTAACAATTGAACCGGTTCCAGCAGGTACTAAGCGTCCGACAATAACATTTTCTTTCAACCCAGAAAGAGCATCAGATTTACCTGATACTGCAGCTTCAGTTAAAACACGTGTTGTTTCCTGAAAAGAAGCTGCTGATATAAAGCTTTCTGTTTGCAAGCTAGCTTTAGTTATACCTAATAAAACTGAAACTCCTTTTGCAGGTTCAAAACCTTCTTTGAGAGCTTTTTCATTAGCTAATTTGAATTCTAATCTATTTACGTGCTCACCGTTAAGAAATGTTGTGCCACCATGGTCAGTTATTTCAGTTTTTTGCAACATTTGTCTTACAATAACTTCAATATGTTTATCATTAATCTTAACTCCTTGTAACCTATAAACATCCTGAACTTCTTTAACTAAGTAATCTGCCAAAGCTTCCACACCTAGTATATTAAGTATGTCGTGTGGAACTGGACTACCATCAATTATCATGTCACCTTTTCTAATAAAGTCACCTTCTTGAACAGCTAGTAATTTTCCTTTTGGAACCATATATTCAATCGCATCAATTTCACTATCTCGCGGAACAACTCTGATCCTTCTCTTAGCTTTATAGTCTGCTCCAAATTCAACTACACCGTCACTTTCTGAAATTATTGCAAAATCTTTTGGTTTTCTTGCTTCAAACAGCTCGGCAACTCTTGGCAATCCTCCAGTAATGTCTCTAGTTTTAGAGCTTTCTCTGGGAATTCTAGCTAAAACTGCTCCAGCTTTAACCTTACTTCCATTTTCGACACTTAAAATTGCATTCATGGACATAAAATACCTGGCCTCTAATCCATTTGGTAAATTTATTACTTCTCCATCAGCATCTCTCAAAGTTATTCTTGGCCTCAAATTTGATCCACCAGGTTGTTGCTTCCAATCCATTACAACTTTACTTCCTATACCGGTAGATTCGTCAATTGTTTCTCTCATGGAAATACCTTCTACAAGATCGACATAATGAGCAGTTCCTTCTTTTTCTGTAATAATTGGTATTGTATATGGATCCCATTCAGCTAATATTTGACCAGCTTTTACAGTAGAATCATCTTTTTTTAATAATTTAGCTCCGTATTGAAGACGATATCGAGCTTTTTCTCTTCCTTGATCATCTAAAATTAGCATTTCAGATGAACGAGAAAGAACAATCTCACTACCATCCTCTGTTGTTACTAAAGAAGTATTATCCAACCTTATTTTGCCATCAAAAGGTGCCTCAATTTTAGATTGTTCAGCACCACGTTGAGCGGCACCACCAATATGAAATGTTCTCATTGTTAACTGAGTGCCAGGTTCACCTATCGATTGCGCAGCAATAACTCCTACAGCTTCTCCAATATTAACTGGAGTACCTCTAGCCAGATCTCTTCCATAACATGCTGCACAAATACCTGGTTGTGTTTCACAAGTTAAGGCAGATCTAACTTTAACTTGATCAATACCAGCCTTTTCTATATTTTCAATATCATCCTCAGTGATAATAATACCTCTATGCAAAATAATAGTATGATCTTTTGAATCTATAATGTCAGAAGCCGCGGTTCTACCCAAAATCCTTTCAGCAAGA
>QBZS01000032.1:0-16303 GCA_003279355.1 SAR116 cluster bacterium AG-335-N04 | reverse complement strand
TATACTTTATCACATGCTAATAAAAGTTCTGTCATAAGTTTAGGTGGAGGTGCTTTTGACAACATAAATACAAGAACTCTATTATTGAAAAAGTCGCATGTAATTTGGCTGAACACTCCTGTCGAGAAACTGATTAATAGAGTTGGAGATGGATCAAAAAGACCTATGATTAGAGAAGATGTTAATAAATCAATTTCTGAGCTTTTGAAAAAAAGAATTAAATACTATTCACTTTGTCATGACCAATTAAATACTAATAAACTTAATCCGAACCAAATAATTGAAAAAATTACTGAAATAATATCTAATTAGAACTATAAAAGAAACATAATGAAGTCAAAAATCTTAAACGTTTCCTTAAATAGAAAAGTAGAAAATTTATCATATCCAATAATTATTGGAGATAATATATTAAGCAGTAGTGGCGAAATTTTAAAAGAATTTATATATAAAAAAAATGTTATTGTTATTTATGACAGTTTTTTTTCTTTTAAAACCAGTCCCAATAATGAGTTTGAGGAGTTTGTTCATTCTATAAATAAATTAACAACAACTTTGAATTTCATTGATATTCCCGGAGGAGATCAAACAAAAAATATTAATCAGCTAAATGAAATTATTGAAAAAGTATTAACGTATGGAATAGATAGACAAAATGTAATAATTGCATTTGGTGGAGGCGTTATTGGTGACATTGCTGGTTTTGCAGCGTCTATTTTGTTAAGAGGAATAAATTATATCCAAGTTCCTACCACCCTTTTATCACAGGTTGATAGTTCTGTAGGAGGTAAGACTGGTATAAATTCTAAAATAGGTAAAAATTTAATTGGCTCTTTTCACCAACCCCAAGCAGTTTTGGCAGATATAAATATACTTAAAACACTTCCAAATCGGGAGTTTCGAGCTGGCTTTGCTGAAGTTGTTAAATATGGATTAATTAGGGATCTAGAATTTTTCAACTGGTTGAATCAAGAATATGACAGTATTTTCATTTATGACAAAATTAAATTACAGAAAATGATAACTAAATCTTGTGAAATAAAAGCTAAAATTATTAAGAATGATGAAAAAGAAGGAGGAAAAAGAGCTCTTCTTAATCTTGGTCACACTTTTGCTCATGCTATTGAGTCCTTTGGTAATTTTGATGGAAGAATAATACATGGAGAAGCTGTATCTATAGGAATATGTTTAGCTTTTAAGCTCTCAAATAAATTATGTTTTTGTTCAACAGATGATACTAAAAAAGTAATTAATCTCTTTCAAAAATCAAAACTACCAACTTCTTTATATGATATTGAAAAATTATCTATTTCTACATCTGGAATGATTCAGAAGTTCAAACTTGATAAAAAAAACAGACAAAACGAGCTTACATTTATATTAAATAAGCGGATTGGTGAGTCCTTTATCAAACATAATGTGAGTGTTAATGTTTTAACCCAATTTTTAAATGAAGAAATTTAATGCCAGAACTGTTTGTTTTTTTTACTAATATTTTATTATTAATTATCTTGTCAGCTTTTTTTTCGAGTTCTGAAACAGCTTTGACTGCAGTTTCAGAAGCAAGAATTCACGAGTTATCACTTCAAGGTAATAAAAGAGCCGTCACAATTGAAAAAATTCTAGCAAAAAAAGAAAAAATGATAAGTACAATCTTAATTGGTAATAATTTAGTGAATATTGTTGCCTCTGTTTACGCAACTAGTTTTGCTATAAATTATTTTGGAGAGTTTGATTTAATTTTTGTAACTATATTGTTAACAATTGTACTTGTAATTTTTGCTGAAGTAATTCCTAAAACGTACGCTTTTAGCCATGCAGATAGATTAGCTTTAACAGTAGCCCCCATCATTAGACTTTTTATTTTTTTATTTACTCCAGCAACCTTTATAACAGAACGTTTTGCCAAGATTATTTCTGGTCCAATAATTGAAGATGAGGAAGCTAAAACTGAAGAACTTAGGGGAATGATTAGATTACATGCTGGTAACGAAAGTAGAGGAAAAGAAAGAGGAAAAATGATGTCAAGCATGCTTGATATGGATGAAGTAACAATTGAAGCTGTTATGACACATAGAGGTGCTGTAACAATGATTGATTCTGAGGAAAATCCAGAAATTATATTCAAGGTCGTTGGTGAAAGTCCTTTTACTAGAATACCAATTTATTCAGGGAATCCCGATAATATTATAGGAATACTTCACGCTAAAGAGCTATTTAGAAATTTGAGAAGACGTAATTTTAAAAATATCAACTCAATAAACTTATCTGAGTTGATGATACAACCATATTTTGCCCCAGAAACTACTTTGTTATTTGACCAATTAGAAATTTTCAAAACTAGAAGAGAACATTTTGCAGTTGTAGTGGACGAATATGGTGACTTTCGAGGCATTGTTACACTAGAGGATATTTTAGAAGAAATCGTGGGTGAAATTGATGATGAAACTGACATTAAGGTTAAAGGTGTAAAACCACAACCGGATGGATCTTTTATTGTTGACGGTTCTGTTACAATAAGAGATTTAAATAGGTCACTAAGCTGGTCCCTTCCTGACCAAAATGCAAATACTGTTGCTGGATTAGTTTTGTATGAATCAAAAACAATTCCAGAGCCTGGTCAAGAATTTAGATTTTTTGATATAAGATTTAGGATTCTACAAAAAAAAGGTAATTTCGTCTCTCAATTACGTTTATGGAACGAAATGGCGACAGAAAAAATATAAAAATTTATCTCATATATATTTGTGTTCATCAATTGTATAAGTCTTAATAACTACTGAATGAAGGTCTGATAAAAACTCTTCTTTAAGACATTCATTTACCATTCTATGTCTATCAATTTTATTTTTATTATGAAATTTTTCAGAAACTATTATAATTTCAAAATGGCTCTCAACATTTTCTCTAAAGTTTTGGTGACCTCTATGTTGTTCGGAAACGTCTAAAACAGAAAAAAAATGTGGTTTAAAATAGTTTATAATTATTTCTTCAATCTTTAATTTTCTTTTCAAAATAACTTTCCACTTATTAAATTTAAAAAATGCATTCCAATCTTGCACGTATTAAAAGATAATCCTATAATAAACTAAAAAACAAAGTTATGCTTAACATAAAACAAAATCAAAATAGTGAGAAAATTTGCTCTAATCCAGGTTGTGAAGAAACTGGTATTTATCCTGCACCTAAATCAAGAGAAAATTTAAATGAATACTTATATTTGTGTATAAGTTGTATAAAGGTATTTAACAAGTCTTGGAATTATTTTGCAGGATTAAGTGAAAAAGAATTAGAGATTGAAATACGAAAATCTGTTACTTGGGATAGACCAAGTTGGAAATTTGGTACTAAAAACTTAAATCATGATTTTGAAGAAGCCTTCAGGGCTTTCAATGGACAAAAAAAATTAATTAAAGAAAAAGTTGTCGATAAAAAATTAGAAAGTTGTTTTAAAGTTTTAGGTTTAAGTTCAAATAGTAAATTACGTGAGGTTAAATCTAGGTATAAAATTTTAGCAAAGAAATGGCATCCTGATGTCCAAAATGAAAAAAATTCAAAAAATAAAGATACGTTCATAAATATAACAAATGCCTACAAAACTATTTTAAAATCATTTACAAAAAATAAATAAACCTGCTTTGGAGAAACTATAATGAATGAAGTTAGTTTAACTAACAATATGGACTTTAACTCAGAAACTTTTCCTACTTCTCTAACTTCAGTTATAGACTCCAAAAAGGTTTTTGGCTTTAGAAGTAATATGAAAATTTTAGGATTTAAAGAAAAAACTAGATTTGTACCTGATATTGATCAGTCTTATTTATTCGACGAAATAACTACAAAAGCAATCCTTGCAGGGTTTTGTTATAATAGGAGGGTGATGATACAAGGGTACCATGGTACTGGAAAATCAACTCATATAGAACAAGTTGCTGCAAGATTAAATTGGCCTTGTGTTAGAGTTAATCTCGATAGTCATATTAGTCGTTTAGATCTAGTAGGTAAAGACGCTATTGTTTTAAAAGATGGTAAACAGATTACAGAATTTAGGGAGGGTGTTTTGCCTTGGGCGTTACAGAACCCAGTTGCAATTGTTTTTGACGAATATGATGCAGGTAGAGCAGATGTAATGTTTGTTATCCAAAGAGTTTTAGAAGTTTCAGGCAAGCTAACACTCCTTGACAATAATAGAGTAATTAATCCTCATCAAAACTTTAGATTATTTGCGACAGCTAACACAGTAGGTTTAGGTGACACTTCGGGTTTGTACCATGGAACTCAGCAGATTAATCAAGGTCAAATGGATAGATGGTCAGTTGTTTCAACTTTAAATTATTTACCTGCAAAAGCAGAGGAGGAAATAGTTGCATCTAAAGTACCAAATTTTAGAACTAAAGAAGGAAAAGAAACTATCAAATCCATGGTTTCTATAGCTGAATTAACAAGGAATGGTTTTATCTCAGGTGATCTTTCAACAGTAATGTCTCCAAGAACTGTTATAACATGGGCAGAAAACACAAATATAGTTGAAGATATAGATTTAGCTTTCAAATTAACTTTTTTTAATAAATGCGACGAAATGGAACGACCAATATTGTCAGAATATTATCAAAGGTGTTTTGGAAGAGATTTAATTAAAGTTGACAAAACTGAAGATCTTTAAATCCGCAGATGAGTAATAAGTCTAAAAATACTCAATTCCAAAATGCGACTGCCTCTACTTTAAAGGCTGTTTCAGGAGATCTTGACAGTGAAAGAGAAATTAAATTTTCTGGAAGTTCAAGTTATTTATCCACAAAAGAAATAAGATTACCTCAAATTCTAAAAGAATTGGATAGTACGCAGCTTTCAAGATTAAGGGGTGAATCTGATAAAATTGCTCTTAAAATAAAGTATCATGACCCCATTGTGCATAATAAGTATTTGCCATCATCAGATCTATCATCCCAAATATTTCAATTTGCTGAAGAATCTCGCATAGAGTCTGTAGGATCACAAAATCTAGTTGGTATAAAGAATAATCTGCAAAATTTAGTTGAAGAAAAATTTAAAGAAATAATTTTGCCCATACCAGGTGGAAACGATAAAGAAGCCCTAATGAACGCATTACAGTTAGTAATTAGAGAAAAAATTACTGGATGTAGTTCACCAGCAAACACCTCTTTATCGCTTGAAAAATGGCGTCCCTGGATTAATAGTAAAATAGGGAATTTACTTAATCAATTAGCAGAAAACACCCAAGATCAAGAAAATTATGCTAAAAAAACTAAAGAATTGTTGACTGCTCTGCAAGCAGATATAGGTGAAACAGATCAAAATAAATCTGGTGAAAATGAAGACGAGAGTGATGAAAATAACATAGATGAAAATGAAGATGATGGTTCTTCTGCCCAAAGTGATAGTGACGACGATCAGGACGCAGGCTTAGATGGCGGTAGTGAAGCACAAGATGAAGATGGAGAAATAGATGGTGAAGCACAAGAAGGTGATTTTGAAGATCAAGATGAAGAGAGTGAAGGTGAAATAGCCTCTAATCCTCTTTCCGGTCATAAACAAGGTAAAAATAATGTTAATTATAATTACCAGGTTTTTTCTACAAAGTATGATGAGATTGTTAATGCTGCAGATTTGTGCGAAGAGGATGAGCTAAATAGGCTTCGGGGTACTTTAGATAAACAACTCGAAACACTTCAAGGCGCCATTTCAAGATTAGCTAATAAGCTACAAAGAAAATTACAATCAAAACAAAATAGATCTTGGAATTTTGATCTTGAAGAGGGAATGCTAGATGCCTCAAAATTGTCACGAATAATTACACAACCTTTATTTCCTCTTTCTTACAAACAAGAAAAAGATATGAAATTTAGAGATACAATCGTAACATTATTAATAGATAATTCTGGATCTATGAGAGGCCGTCCAATAACAATTGCTGCTATTTGCGCTGATATAATGGCAAGGACACTTGAAAGATGTGGCGTAAAAGTTGAAATTCTTGGCTTTACTACTAAAGCCTGGAAAGGAGGACAATCCAGAGAAGAATGGATCAATGACGGTAAGCCTTCTTATCCAGGTAGATTGAATGACTTAAGACATATAATTTATAAACCTGCGGACGCTCCATGGAGAAGATCAAAGAATTCTCTTGGGTTAATGCTAAGAGAAGGTATTTTGAAGGAAAACATAGATGGTGAAGCATTAATCTGGGCCCACGAAAGATTATTAGGCAGGTTAGAAGAAAGAAAAATTCTTATGGTTGTAAGTGATGGTGCACCAGTTGATGATACTACATTATCTTCGAACAGTGGAAACTATCTAGAACTTCACTTGAAACAAGTTATTTCTTTTATTGAAAGCAAATCACCTGTTGAATTAGTCGCAATAGGAATAGGACATGATGTTACTAGATATTACAATAAAGCTGTTACTTTAACTGACGCTGAACAACTTGGAGGAGCTTTAACAGAGCAGTTAGCTGATCTATTTAATGAAGAGTAATTTAAGTAGGTTTAGTTTCATTTTTAATATTTTTTAATATTAATTTTTTTACAGATATCGCTTCTGGAGCTAAAACTCTATTTTTTGTCTTAATTAGATAATCGTCTAAACCACCATTTTTTTCAACCGACTTTAAAGCACGTACGCTTACTTTCAAACTAATGAATTTATTCAATGTTTTGCTAAAAAATTTAACATTTTGAAGATTAGGTAAAAATTTTCTTTTTGTTTTATTTTTAGCATGACTGACGTTATTTCCACTCATAACATTTTTACCAGAAATTTCACAAACCCTAGACATTTTTAACCCTTTGTTAATATTAAATGCTTATAAAATAAGCTTTTTAAAAGGTCAAGTTAAATGGGACAAAAAGCAACTTAAGTTTTAAAATTATTTATAATCCCATTATTAGCAATCTTCATCGCAGCTTCAGGATTATCAACTATACCTCTTAGATCATTAATTGAACTTATTTTGTCTCTGTTCATTAATTGCAGTAACCCTTTTAAAATATTGTCAGCAATTAAAGGGCCATCAAATGTCATAGAGGAATATAACTGGACAAGATGGGCCCCACATAAAATTTTAGCATATGCAGATTTAGCATCTAACACTCCACCAGCAGCAATTAAATATAAATTATATTTTTTGTGTTTTATTATTTTATTTGCCAAAGCTAAAAAAGTAGTAGATTTATTAAAAAGTGGTTTCCCAGATAGTCCCCCCTCTTCATGCAAATTATCAGTATGAAGATCTTTGTATCTATCCACAGTCGTATTGGAAACTATTAACCCTGAAATATTATTTTTATTAGCAGTTTCAATTATTAGATTTAAATTATTTTCAGTTATGTCAGGAGAAATTTTTAAAAATATTGGTAAATTTAGCTCTATTTTTTTAGATTTGGCAATACCATCTTTTACAGATAAAAGGACTTTTTGTAAGTTTTCAGTTTCATGAAAATCCCTTAAATTTGGTGTGTTAGGGGAAGATATATTTATTGTAAGATAATCTGCGAACTCTGATAGGCCTCTAGAAAGTATTTCATAATCTTTAAATCTATTATTGCTATCTTTGTTTGGCCCTATATTAATACCTAAAACAAAGTCGCTACCAACTGGAAATTTTTTTCTGTAATGTTTTAATTTTATTATAGCCTGAGCCATTCCCAAGTTATTAAATCCATTCCTATTTATTATTGCTTGATCTTTTTCTAATCTGAATACTCTTGGTTTGGGGTTTCCATACTGTGCTAATGGGGTAATTGTTCCAACTTCAGTTAATCCAAAATTCAAATGATGAATTTTTTCAATTACCTGTGCATTTTTATCAAAACCTGCTGCAACACCAAGAAAATTACTAAAATGTAAATTATTAATTTTAACTGGAATTTCTATACGCTTTAATCTTGGATGCAATCCTAACTTTAACGCAATTAAAGATATTTGATGAGCAATTTCTGGTTCAAGTTTTTTGACAAAAAAAGTAATAAATTTCCAGATCATTCTTTACCTATTCTTTAACTAATTCACCTTCAAGTACTTTTTCTAATAATTCTTTAGTTGTATCTATGCCATAAAGTTTTATAAAACTTCCCATCCTAGGACCTTCTGGTTGACCCAATACAGTTTCGTACAATCCTTTGAACCAATCACGTAAATTTTGATAGTCTAATTTTTTTCCTATAGAAAATATGATAGATTGTATCTCATCTGATGAGGTTTCTTTATCTAAAGTTGATAAAATTTCAATTAATTCTGTAATCCCTTTTTTTTCTTTGTCTGAAGGTAATCTATATTTTTTTTGAGGTTCAATCATCTCTTTATAAAAATTAACAGCTAAGTTAATTAACCCCTCTATTTCATCTGTTCTTTTTATATCTGAAGCATAGCTTGAAACATATCCCCAAACTGTATCCGTATCATTTGCATGACATACTGATGCTAAATTTAGTAATAAGGTATAAGTAACAGGCAAATCATTGATTTTTGGTAAGCCTTTATGAATATGCCAAACTGGATTATTAATTTTTTCATCATCTATTTGTTCATTATATTTTTTTAAATGTGAAAAATATTCATCAGTAGTTTTAGGAATAACATCAAAAAAAAGTCTTTTGGCTCTCTTAGGGTTTGTAAACATAAAAAGACTTAAAGATTCTGCAGTGCCATATCTTAACCATTCTTCAATAGATAATCCATTCCCTTTCGATTTTGAAATCTTCTCACCATTATTGTCTAGAAAAAGTTCATAAGAAAAACCAGATGGTGGTGAAGATCCAAGAATTCGTAAAATTTTACTAGATAAAATTACACTTTCTGATAAGTCCTTTCCCGACATTTCATAGTCAACTCCAAGAGCAAGCCAGCGCATTGCCCAATCACATTTCCATTGTAACTTGCAAGCACCACCTAAGATGGATACTGTGATTGTAGTTTTTAAATCTTCGTCAAAATAACTAACAGTATTGTTTTTATTATCAATAGAAGTGATATTTACCTGTAAAACCTTTCCTGACTTGGGACAAACGGGTAAGAATGGACTATAGGTTTTTTTTCGTTCTTCTCCTAAAGTAGGTAGGATTACATTTTTAATATCTTCGTAATGTAATAAAATCTTTTTAAGAGCATTATCAAATTTACCACTTTTATAACAGTTAGTCGCAGAAATAAATTCATACTCGAAACTGAATCGATCTAAAAATTCTTTCAATTTAGAATTATTGTGAGCTCCAAAACTATCAAACTTTCCAAATGGATCTGGAACATTCGTTAGTGGATGATCTATATAATTTTCTAGCAAAGTCTTGTTAGGAACATTCTCAGGAACTTTACGAAAACCATCCATATCGTCTGAAAAACAAATTAATTTTGTATTTTTTCCTGTCAAAGTTTGAAAAGCAAAACGTACCATGTTAGTCCTGGCGACTTCTCCAAAAGTCCCTATGTGGGGCAATCCAGAGGGACCATATCCAGTTTCGAACAAAACTGGCGGTTCATTTTCTTCACCCGACTTGCTTCCTATTTGTTTTAATCTATCTCTTAAATTTCTTGCTTCAACAAAAGGCCACGAATTTGATTTTTCAGCAATTTTTTGTATTTCAGAATTGTTCATAATTTACTTCTTATTATTTTATAATATAGCTATATCAGTTAAGTCAGGTAGGCAACAATTTATAAACATCTAGACATAAAAAAACACCTCTAACGTTAATTAGAGGTGTTATATTTTTTTAACGAGAATTATGGTTACATCATGCCTGGCATACCGCCCATGCCACCCATGCCGCCCATGCCGCCCATGCCGCCCATGTCAGGCATTCCACCACCGGCACCGCCAGCAACTGGCTCAGGTTTATCGGCAACCATAGCTTCTGTCGTAATTAAAAGTCCAGCTACAGAAGCTGCATTTTGTAAAGCTGATCTAACAACCTTAGTAGGGTCTATAACACCAGCTTTAACTAAATCGGTAAATTCATTAGTTTGAGCATTAAATCCAAAATTCGCGTCTGTAGATTCTAATAGTTTTCCAACAATAACTGCACCATCTTGCCCTGCATTGTCAGCTATTTGTTTAGCAGGAGCCTTCAGAGCTCTCCTGACAATGTCAACTCCCATTTTCTGGTCAGGATTATCTACCTTGACTTTGTCTAAAGCAGGAATAGCTTTTACAAATACTACACCACCACCAGGTACAATACCTTCTTCTACAGCAGCCCTAGTTGCATGCATTGCGTCATCCACACGATCCTTACGTTCTTTAACTTCAACTTCTGTTGCTCCACCAACTTTAATTACAGCAACACCACCAGCTAATTTAGCCAATCTTTCTTGAAGTTTTTCTTTATCATAGTCGGATGTTGTTTCTTCAATCTGCGCTCTGATCTGATTACATCTTGCTCCAATATCGTCTTTAGAACCAGCACCATCTATAATAGTAGTTTCCTCTTTCGTTACTTCCACTCTTTTTGCAGTACCTAGCATTTCAAGAGTTACATTATCGAGCTTGATACCTAAATCTTCAGAAATTAAATCACCTTTTGTCAGAATTGCAATATCTTCTAACATAGCTTTTCTTCGATCACCAAATCCTGGAGCTTTAACTGCAGCAATCTTTAAGCCACCTCTTAGCTTATTTACCACAAGTGTAGCAAGAGCTTCCCCTTCTACATCTTCAGCAATTATTAATAATGGCTTACCAGATTGAACAACTTTTTCTAAAACAGGAAGCATTTCTTGAAGATTAGCTAATTTCTTTTCAAATAAAAGTATATATGGATCATCCATTACAACTTTCATTTTATCAGCATCAGTTATAAAATAGGGTGATAAATAACCTCTGTCAAATTGCATGCCCTCAACAACATCTAATTCAGTTGCAAGTGTCTTAGCTTCTTCAACAGTAATAACACCTTCATTGCCAACCTTATCCATAGCTTTAGCAATCATATCACCAATCTCACCTTCTCCGTTGGCAGATAAAGTACCAACTTGAGCAACTTCAGAATTTGTTGATATTTTACTAGTTCTTGTTTCTAGGTCGGTAACTACAGCTTCAATCGCTAAATCAATTCCTCTCTTGAGATCCATGGGATTAAGTCCAGCAGCAACTGCTTTTGATCCTTCTTTAACTATAGCCTGTGCTAAAACTGTGGCAGTTGTTGTTCCATCGCCAGCAACATCATTAGCCTTAGATGCAACTTCTCTAACCATTTGTGCGCCCATATTTTGGAATTTCTCTTTTAATTCAATTTCCTTGGCAACTGTAACACCATCTTTTGTTATTCTTGGAGCTCCAAACGCCTTGTCAAGAACTACATTTCTACCTTTAGGTCCCAATGTTACTTTTACAGCTTCTGCGAGTATATCTACGCCCTCAAGCATTTGAGCTCTAGCGTTTGCGCCAAATTTGACTTCTTTAGCAGCCATTTTCTATTCCTTTCAAATTATAAAGTAATTATTATTTAATTTAGAGAATAATTAACCCATTATTCCCATAATATCGCTTTCTTTCATGATCAATAGATCTTTACCATCAAGCTTGACTTCAGTGCCGGACCATTTGCCGAAAAGAACAACATCATTTTCTTTAACATCCAATGGTTGAACTTTACCAGTCTCGTCACGCGCACCAGATCCTGCTGCAATAATTTTACCTTGCATAGGCTTCTCTTGGGCTGAATCTGGAATTATTATTCCACTAGCAGTTTTTTCTTCAGCTTCAAGACGCTCAACTACTACTCTATCGTGAAGTGGCCTAAACTTCATGCCTTAATCTCCCTTATTTAAAAAAAGTTAAAATTAAACAATAAAACCATTATTGATGATGTTTAAATAATGATTTATTGTTAACTTTCAAGACAAAAAAAATTTTTTTTTTAAATATTGTTTTTGTTAAATTAATTCACACATAAACATTTTAAATTACAGTAATATATTAATTATGAAGTCTATCTCACATACCGGACAAATTCGCATATGGCTATTGTCAACTATCATAATGGTTTTACTAATGATTTTGATTGGAGGAGTTACTAGATTAACCGACTCTGGTTTATCAATGGTAGAATGGCGTCCAATTTGGGGATTCCTGCCTCCAATTTCGCAATTAGAATGGAATAGAGTATTTGAATTATACATGAAATCACCAGAATATATTTTTAAGAATAAGGGAATGAGCTTAGAAGAATTTAAGGAAATATTTTTTTGGGAATATTTTCATAGGCTTTGGGGAAGGTTAATCGGAATTATTTTTATAATACCATTGTTATTTTTTATAGTTATAAAAAAGATACCGAAATCAATTTTATCAAAATTATTTTTTATCTTATTTTTAGGTGGATTGCAGGGCTTGATAGGTTGGTGGATGGTCAAGTCGGGCCTAGTAAATGACCCAACTGTTTCCCAATACCGTCTAACAATTCATTTATCTAATGCTTTGTTAATATTATCTCTTTTGATTTGGGTTTATCTTGATGTTAAAGAGGGTATTTCCCAAATCAAGCCAGATTTTAGTTTTTTTATGTTATCTATATTATTTATAACTATTATAGCCGGTGCATTTGTTGCAGGAATGGATGCTGGCTTAATGTATAATGAGTACCCTTTTATGGGAGACAGTTTAATACCTGAAAATTATGGTGAATATGAATTATTAGACCCATTTGAAAATCCAGCATCTGCTCAATTTCATCATAGACATTTAGCTTTATTTACTACGTTGTGCGCCTTATTTTATTGTTATAAGTATTACTTCGAGAGTAAGGACCAAAAAGTTAAGAAACTATCTTTGCTCATATCTGTCTTAGTATGCTCACAATTCACGTTAGGCATAATAACACTCATTAATATGGTGCCAGTATATTTAGGGGCAATACATCAAACTGGTGCTGTTATTTTATTTATCTCATTAATATGTTCTATGCACAGACTTAATTTAATTGAAAAACTTAATTGATTTTTGTTTTCTTAACTAACTTTATCCCAAGTTCCTTAAGTTGAGCATCCTTAATTTCGTTAGGAGCATTCATCATTAAGTCTTCTGCTTTTCCTGTCATTGGAAATAAAATCACTTCTCTTATATTGGGCTCATCTGCTAATAACATCACGATTCTATCTATACCTGGGGCTATTCCTCCATGGGGCGGCGCACCAAATTTAAAAGCATTAATCATACCAGGAAATTTATCGTCTACTACATCACGTTTATGACCTGCAATTTCAAAAGCTTTGTACATTATTTCTGGTACATGATTTCGTATCGCACCAGATGAAAGCTCAATTCCATTACAAACCAAGTCATATTGAAAAGCTAATATTTCTTGTGGGTCTTTATTTAAAAGAGCATCCATTCCGCCTTGGGGCATAGAAAATGGATTATGTGAAAATTCTATTTCACCAGTTTTGTCATCTTTTTCATACATTGGATAGTCTACCACCCAACAAAATTTAAAGGTGTCGTGCTCTATTAATTCTCTGTCATTTGCAATCTTAACTCTTGCTTTCCCTGCTAAATTTGCTGCTTCCTTTTCCTGTGCACACGAAAAAAATAAAGCATCACCATCTTTAAGATCAAATAAAGCTTTCATCTCTAGTGACTTATCAATCCCCAATGCATTAGCAATAGGACCTTTTGCAGTTTCTTCACTAAAAATTATATAACCCATCCCCGGTGCTCCTTCACCTTGTGCCCAACTATTCATTCTATCAGCTACAGACCTGGAACCACAATGAGGACCAGGGATTCCTCTTACTACCGCTCCATTTTCAATAGATTTTGCAAAAATGGAAAAGCCAGAATTTGTAAAAAATTCAGTGACATCTTTAATTTCAAGAGTAAATCTTAAATCAGGCTTGTCATTACCATATTTTAGCATTGAGTCTCTATAAGTAATTTTGGGGAAAAAAGAATCAATTTTTCTATTAGAGAATTTCGTAAAAACTTCTCTTATAACTGGTTCAACAGCGTGAAAAACATCTTCTTGTTCTACATAAGACATTTCTAAATCTAGTTGGTAAAATTCTCCGGGTGATCTGTCAGCTCTACTATCTTCATCTCTAAAACATGGTGCAATTTGAAAATATTTATCAAAACCAGAAACCATTATGAGTTGTTTAAACTGTTGAGGTGCTTGTGGTAAAGCGTAAAACTTACCTTTATTTAACCTTGAAGGTACTAAAAAATCTCTTGCACCCTCAGGACTTGAAGCAGTTAGAATAGGAGTTTGAAATTCGAGAAAACCTAATTCTAACATTTTATTTCTTATAGTTTGGATGATATTTGATCTTAAAATAATATTTGAATGAGGTCTACTTCTCCTAAGATCTAAATATCGATATTTTAGCCTGGTTTCTTCTCCATAATCTTCGTCTGAATTTACCTGTAATGGTAATGAATGTGATTTTGAGATTATTTTTAATTCAGAAAGATTAACTTCAATATTTCCTGTAGGAAGATTTTTATTTATTGTCTCCTCAGATCTTTCAACTACTGAACCACTTATTGTAATCACGCTCTCAAGAGATATATTTTCAACAACAGAGAAGTTTTTATTTGATGAATCAACTACAACTTGTGTTAACCCATAATGATCTCTTAAATCTATAAATATTAATTGACCATGGTCTCTTTTTCTATGAACCCAGCCTGATAGTTTCACACTATCCTGTACGTTTTCAATTCTTAATTCGTGACATTTGTGAGTTCTATATTTATGCATAATATTTTCCTAAAATTTAATCTAATTTTTTGAAATAGATCTGTCTTTTATTTCTTTCATAATTTGAAGAGCTCTTTTATTATTTATCTGTGGCCAAATTGCTATTTCAGAAGAAGATCTTAAGCATCCAATACATAAGCCACTTTGAGGATCAATTGAACAAACTCCCACACAAGGACTAATAACATGTTTTTTATTCATTAAATTACCTTAGTTATTTTGTATTATCTTTAATAGCCGCTGCTAACATTTCCAAAAGGTCTGAAATTCCAGCTTCACCACTAGTTGCGCTTATTAAGTTTTTATCTCTTACTGTCGGCTTGTCTATAATTTCTGCTCCAGCAGCAATTAAAAGAGCGCTGTCCGCATCAGACGCAGCAACTTTTCTACCTTCAGCAGCGTCAATAGTTGTTAATAGCATTGTTGAAACTCCCGCTAAAGCTACTGGTTCGTTTTCTCTGAGAAACGCCCTTAAGATTCTTCTTACATGAAGATCACTACTTAGTGTTTCAATCTGATTTGCTCCTCCAGGTACTATTAAGGCATCAAAGTCTATTGCCAATGTTTCAGAAACAGGCAGGTCAACTGGATAAGACAAACCCCATTTTTCTGAGGCCCATCCATTTGTAGTACCTATGTCCCTTGAGACAATTGTATAGGAACCCTCTGCCGCTAAAATTGTTTTTTGTATTATTAAAAATTGCTCTTCATTGAAGCCGCTAGCAACCATAATGGCAAATTTTCTACCTTTAAAGGCCGAAATGTCAGACAAAATATTCTCCTGAATCATTATATTAACGTTCTATAAAAGATTTATTATACGTTATCAAGTGTGCTAAACAAATTTAAAATCTCCATTTACAAATCCTTTTACTTAAATAGGCTACAGTAATTAATATTAAAATTGGTATTATTATCTGAAAAAAGGTTGCTACTCCTAGGTCTTGCCTTGAGCCACTTAATGCTAAATTCAAAGCCTCTACTGTTAGAGTCGTAATTCTCCCTCCGCCAAAAAAATAAACTGGCGTGTAAAGAGAGAATGAAACAAGCATCCCGATAGCAAAAGATGTTAACAATGAAGACATAACTATCGGAATCTTAACACTCAGTAGCCTCTGTAATCTGTTTTTCCCAAGAGAAGCTGCAACTATTATTATTTCTTTTTTAATTTCTCTCAAAGATGGTGCTAGTATTATAAAACTATACGGAATAACATAAAATAATTGTATGATAATTAAGGGAATTAAATAACTGTCAAAATTAAAAAGTATTATGAAACTTTGTAAACCAATTAAAAAAGATATTTGAGGTATAAATAAAGGAATAAATATAATCCATTCTAAATATATTTTTTTTATTTTTAAAAACTCAATTAATTCTACCCAAATAATCGTTAATAAAGACGATATTAATGAAACAATGAAAGAAATAAAAATAGATATAAATAATATAAATTTGTTTTCATTATAGAAATTTGTAAAAACATCTAAAGTAAGGCTTTTTGGAAAAAAATTTGGAAAGTACCAATTTGCACTAAATCCCCATATTAATGAAGAAATTATACCTAATATTGACAAAAAAAATAA
>QBZS01000031.1:0-16690 GCA_003279355.1 SAR116 cluster bacterium AG-335-N04 | reverse complement strand
GGCTGGTTTGGAAGGAGAAAACTTAGAAAATAAAATTTTAGATATTGCCCAAAAAGGAAATTTAAGAATTTTAGGTCCAAATAGTATTGGGATAATAAATATTTCAGATTCGGTCATTTTAAGTGCTAATGCTATGCTTGAATTACCGAAACTTAAAAAGGGTGGTTTAAGTGTAATATCACAGAGTGGTAGTTTAATAGGTGCACTTTTAGCTCATGGTTCCTCTCGTGGTATTGGTTTTTCTAAATTAATTTCAGTTGGGAATGAAACTGATCTGTCTGTTGGTGAAATTGGTAAAATGTTAGTTGATGACGTTAATACAGATACGATAATTTTATTTTTAGAAACTTTGCGTAACAGTAACGAAATTGCTGAAATGGCACGTCTAGCTTACTCTTCGGGAAAAGCAGTTATAACTTACAAACTAGGTAAATCTGACTTAGGTAAAGAGCTTGCAAAATCTCATACTGGTGCAATTGCTGGTTCTGATGAAGCTTTTAATGCATTTATTAAATTTAACGGCATTACTAGAATTCATATGTTTGAAACCTTAATAGAAGTACCAAATTTATTTAAAAATAAAGTAATTGCGAAAGGCAAAAGAGTTGGCCATGGTAGTAGAAAGTTTGTCAGACGCAAATATTGAAGTAATTGACCCAGGTCCATCAATATCAAAAGTAATGAAAAAAAATAACATTCCTTATGATAATAATAAGTTAGTTGACTTGACAATTGCAGGGACGAAACCTGAGGTTGTTAATGACGTTATCCAAGAATTCATGAATAACGATAACTGTGATTTAGTAATTATGGTAGTTGGATCATCTGCCAAGTTTAGACCAGATCAAGCTATTGATCCTTTATTAAAATGGGTAAATAATTCAAAACCTCTTGCTGTGTATGTTGCCCCAGATGCCCCAGAGGCTTTAGAACTATTAAATAAAAATGGCATCACAAGTTTCAGGACTCCAGAATCCTGTGCAGAAGGTATTAAAGCTTATTTGGACTATAAAGCACCTGAAATTATCAATCATAGTATTGATGATTTAAAAATTAAAAATATAAAAAATATTTTAAAAAGTTCAAATAATAAAAAATTAACTGAGTTTGAAGTTCTTAAAGTTTTTGAATTTATGGGTATTAATACAGTCAATTCTCAAGTTGTATCCAACTTAACAAAAGCTAGAGAATTGAGTAAGGAAATTGGATTTCCTTTAGTTATTAAAATTCTATCTAGTGAAATCCAACATAAAACAGACATAGATGGAGTAGAATTGAATGTTAATTCAAATAAAGATTTAAAATCTAGATATGACAAATTATTTAAAGTTTTTCAAAATCTGAAAATACAAGCTGATAAAAGACGTTTAATTATTCAAAAAATGGAAACAGGGTTAGCAGAACTTATTTTAGGTTATCGAGTTGATGAATTAGTGGGACCAATTGTAGTTATTGGATCTGGTGGAGTTTTATCAGAAATTTACAATGATAAATCAGTAAGAATAGCACCTGTAAATTTTAAAGAAGCAAAGATGATGATAAGCGAGGTAAAAAGTTCCATTATCTTTGACGGTTTCAGGGGACTACCAAAGGCTAACATTGACATTTTAGCTAGAGCAATAGTCAATATTTCAAAATTGGCTTTTGTAAAAGAAATCAAAGAAGCTGAAATAAACCCAGTCATAATAAAAAAAGAAGGTATTGTAGCAGTTGACGGGCTAATAAATTTAAGTTGATATTTTTCGGACAATTTTTAAAAACAAACAAAATATATATTTACTTGTTTAATAATTATTTTATCATAATTTGATGATAATGAGTCTCAAATGATAATCAATCACGGTGTTAGAGGATCTATCCCCAATCCGAGTAAAAATACATTAGGTTTTGGTGGGAATACTGCATGTGTCGAAGTTAAAACTTCAAAATATCAATTAATTTTTGACGCTGGATCTGGTTTTTCAAAAGTTGATTTTTCTAATGATCTGCAAACTATTTTATTTCTTTCTCACTTTCATCATGACCACATTCAAGGACTAGCTTTTAATAGTTATAATTCTGAAAAAAATAAAAAAATTATTTTAACTTCAGCTCATTCTAATTCAAAAGACACTTATAAAAACCTAACTAATTATTTTAAGTATCCATATTTTCCTGTCGATTTTATTGAAATTATTGGCAAATTTAAATTCATAGAATTTGAAAAAGTTGTAAATGATTTTCACGATTTAGAGATTAATTCAATAGATCTAAACCACCCAGGAAATTGTTCAGGATATAGTATTATTAGTGATGAAAAGAAATTTTGTTATCTATTAGATAATGAATATGAGAGTAATCAGAAAAAGAAATTAATAAAATTTTGTAACTTTTCCGATACAATAATTTGGGATGGAATGTTTTTAGATTAAGAATTACCAAATAAAAAAGGATGGGGGCATTCTAGTATAGAACAAGGGATTAACTTAGCTAATGAACTTGATTTTAAAAATTTTTTAATTTCTCATCATTCTCCCACAAGAGAAGATAGTGAAATCAAACAAATGCAAAATAATTTATCGAACATAAAGATAAAATTTGCGTCTGAAAATGAGGTTATAGATTTTTAATGGAAAAAATTAAATTTAATAAACATCAAAGTGTTTTCAAAGTTGGAGAATTGCCTGACAAGATGTACTTGCTTGTAAAAGGTTCAGTAGGGATTTTTTTACCAACCAACCGAAGCAACGATCCCAATTTTATTATTCAAGAGAATGAACTCTTTGGTGAGATGGGCGTTATTGAAAATGAATTAAGAATGGCGACTGCCAGATGTTTAGTAGATAGTGAAATCATATCCATAACAAAAGA
This sequence comes from SAR116 cluster bacterium AG-335-N04, assembly GCA_003279355.1. Taxonomy (GTDB): domain Bacteria; phylum Pseudomonadota; class Alphaproteobacteria; order Puniceispirillales; family Marisalimonadaceae; genus Marisalimonas. The sequence continues at coordinate 13,840 of QBZS01000031.1, read as the reverse complement.
AGAATTTAATAAGCGTGTTAACAATTCAGATGTATTTGTTAAAGGTTCACTAAAAGCTCTATCCTATAGATTAAGATCTGTAGAAAAGAAAATGTAATTATGAGGTGTTCAAAATGATAGAAGATTTAAATATAGCGAAAGCCCTTATTGAAGCTTTTGATAATGATGAGACAGGAATTCTTTTATACGATCAGCAAGATAATTTGTGTTTTGCCAACAAACCAATGTTTACGAGATTCAATAGACTTAATGTAAATTATGAATTGGGAGAAAACATTTATAATAGAATGAAAAAATTTAAAAAATTTAAAATTCTTCCTAATGAAGAGATTGATAGAAGAATTAAAAATTATGAAAAAGTAAAAAAAACAAAAACCGCCTCACATTATGTTATTAAAGGACCAACGGGAAGATGGATACAAATCAGAGATAATATTACACCCTCTGGCTATGTTTTGACAGTTATGACTAATGTTACAGAGATAATAGAACAAGATTTTGAAATTAAAAAATTGGGCGACGCAATTGAAAATTTTCCTGGTGGCGTAATGTTTTGGGATGAAAAAGATAATTTGATTGTTTCAAATAAACGCAACCAAGAAATTATGAGACAATCAGGAGTAAATTTTGATTTAGAAAAAGGAATTGCATACGAATCTATGTTAAGAGCTCAAGTAAAGAGTGACCTTTATAAAATCCCTGAAAATTTAAGTAAAGAGAAATATATACAAAAACGATTAGAAGAAAGATCAAAATTAAAATCCAACAAAAGAGAGATAAGCTTTAATGATGGTACAACAATACTTGCGAATGAAACAAAGTTCAAAGATGGATCTCTACTAAGTGTATATACTGATATTACAGATCTAAAAAACCAAGAAATTGAGCTCCTAAGATTAAAAAATGCAATAGAAAATGTTCCAGTAATTGTTCAATATTGGGATGAAAATGACAATCTTATTATGGCTAATAATAAAGCTAATGAAATGCATCGAGAAATGGGAATTAAATGTGAGTTTGTAAAAGGTCTTATTTACGAAGATATGGTAAGAGCTCAATTATCAAGTCCTTTTTTTAAAGTTCCAGATGGTGAAACTATAGAAACCGAAATTAAAAGAAGAAAACAATATAGAAAGAGTGTCCAATCAAATTATAGAGAAGTATTCCTTGAAAACGATTCTACTTGGTATGTTATTGATAAAAGATTAGAGGATGGATCTTTCTTAAGTATTTTTAGTGATATCACAGAAATTAAGAATAAAGAGAAAGAACATAAACAATTAGCTGATGCACTTGAAATTCTTCCAAACAACATGATGCTATGGGATAAAGAGAATAAATTAATAATGGCTAATGCTAAAGCAAGAAGTGCTAACGCTGCACGTGGATTTAATCTTAAAAAAGGATCTTCAAGAATCAAAATGATTGAAAATTCCCTAAACGGAAAATTCATAACCCTTCCAAAAGGAGTTACAAAAAAACAATTTTTAGTTAATAGAAAAAAAGAGATTGAAAATTTAAAGGACCAAGAAAATTATGAATTACTGATTGATAATAAACATTACTTGGCTTCATCATCCAAACTCCCAGATGGTTCTACTCTTCAGTTTGCTACTGACATTACAGAAAATAAAAAACAAGAAACTGAACTTCTTAGATTTAGAGATGGAATTGAAACACTACCTAATGGGTTAATGTTTTGGGATGAAAATGATGATTTAATTGCATCTAATAAATCAGCAGTAGACTTAGTAAAAGAGTATAAATTTAATTTAAAATTAGGAACTAATTTTAGTGAATTAAGGAATCACCTAATTAATAACGGTTATTCAATGCCAGATAAAGGTCAAACTAAAGAAGAATACTTAAGTCAAAGAGAAAAAAATTGGAAGGAGTTCACAGGACAAAATGTAAGAATTTCCTCATTCAAAAACCATACTCTACACTTTACAGATACAAGGTTAGAAGATGGAAGTACAATTTGTTTATGGACAGATATAACTGAAAATAAAAAACAAGAAGCTGAACTATTACGGTTAAAAGATGGTATTGAAATCCTGCCAAATGGACTGATGTTTTGGGATGAAAATGATAAATTAATTGCACATAATAAGTCAGCTGTAGATTTTGTAAAAAGCTTTGGATTCGATCTAAAATTGGGAGGCGACAGGTTTGATCATTCTAATCATATGCACAAGACTAATATGATTACTATTCCCAAAGGTGTTTCCAAAAAGAGCTATATTAAAGATATGATGAAAAGCTGGAAAAATTTTGTTGGACAGAGAATAAGAGAGTCTAATTTTAATAACGGGATGTCAATTCTGTTTACAGACACAAGATTAGATGATGGAAGCACTATTTCATTATGGACTGATTTAACCGAAACCAAAAAACAAGAAATTGAACTTCTTAGATTAAAAGATGGAATTGAAACTCTTCCAAATGGGTTAATGTTTTGGGATGAAAATGACAAATTAATAGCTACTAATAAGTCAGCTGTTGATCATCTAAAGAATCTAGGGTTTAATTTACAACTCGGAGTTCATAGGTTTGATCACGTCAATCATTTAGTCAATAATGATTTCAGTGCATTACAAAGTGGACTAAATAAAAAAGCACATATAAAGAGAATGAAAGAAGATTGGAAAAATTTTTCTGGGCAAAGAACAAGAGAAGCAAAATTTTCTAATGGAACCTCTTTCCTTTTTACCGACACAAGATTAGATGATGGCAGTACTATATCACTTTGGTCCGATGTTACTCAAATTAAACAAGTAGAAAATAACCAAAAACAACTTATTGACGCTATAGATGTAATGCCAAACAGTATTTCTTTGTGGGATAGAGAAAACAAATTAATAATGGCAAACAAGACATCAATTAATGATATGAAAAAATTAAACTTCAAATTGAAACCAGGAGTTCCACGAATTTCCATGGTTAGAAACGTTGTAAATCGTGGATTAGTTCCTATTCCTAAAGGCATGACAAAGAAACAATTTTATGAATTAAGGTTAAAAGAATATGACAGTTTAAAAAATGAACAGAGAGACGAAATAGAGCTTAATAATGGTAATTATGTTTTAAATATTTGCAAAAGGTTACCAGACGGAGGGACACTTCAAAATGCCATAAACATTACTGAGATTAAAAAAGGAGAAAAATCTCTAAAACAGCTAAGTGACTCAATAGAAATTATACCAAACATGTTAATGTTATGGGATAAGGATAATCAACTTATTATGGCAAATAAAGAAGCTAGAAACATACAAAAGAAAATGGGTTTTGATCTTAAACCTGGTGTCTCTAGATGGGATATGTTGGATGCGGGTCTTAAATCTGGATGTATAGATACACCGGATGGTACGTCACCTGCGGAGTGGATAAAAAATAGAAAAAAAGCAATGGTAAGCTTAACCACTCAAGAAAAGGTAGAAAGTGTTATAAATTTTAAAAAGAAAAAAATGGTTATCTTAGGGACATCTACAAGACTTAAAGATGGTGGAACATTACAAATTTGGACAGACATTTCAGAAATTAGAGAAAAAGAAAGACAAGTAGCTGAAAGTCAAAGAAAAGTAAGAGAAGCAGAAGAACAAGTCTCTAACGCTCTAAATAATATGCCTCATGGAATAGTCATGTGGGATAAAGATGATAAATTAAAAATGATCAACGATTATGGAAATAATGTTTTAAAAAAAGGAAAAGTATATATAAAACCTGGGGTGAAATACAAAGATTATATTAAGCTTCAAAAGAAAAAAAATTATCATATTTTCGAAAATAAAAAACAAAAAGATGAATTTTATAAGAACATGTTAAATAATAGAACCGATTTATCAGGAGTGGTAACAGTTGAAACACCTCCTTTTTATGATGGATCAGTTTGGCAATCTACATCCACTAGATTACCTGATGGTGGAATATTTTCGATATTATCGAACATTACTGGTCTTAAAGAAAGAGAAAAATCTCTCAAACAATTAAACGACGCAATAGAAGTAACGCCTAATGCTATCTTATTATGGGACAGTAACCATAAATTAATAATGGGAAATAAAGTGGCAAGAGGTATTCAAAAAAAATTAAATTTTGACTTAAAACCTGGAATAGATAGAAAAACTATGCTCGAAAACATAGATAAAAAAGGTTTTCTGGTAGTCCCGGATGGATATTCAAATGCTGATTATTTTAGAAAAAGGATTAGTCAAGAGAAAATTTCAGATAAAAGTAGTTACCAAATGTCATTTAGTGACGGAACTATTTGGATTGCAACAGATACTAAGCTTGATGATGGTGGCTTCCTTCAGGTTTATTCAGAAATAACTGAAATGAAGGAAAAAGAAGCGCAGGTTAAAAAAGCTCAAGAACAATTACTTAAAACTGAGAAGAAAATGTCTGATGCTTTAAATAGTATGCCCCACGGAATAACTATGTGGGATTCCAATGATAAACTCTTATTTGCTAATAAATTTGCAAAAGAAATTCAAGAGGGTGCTGGAATGAAATTCGACGAGGGTATTTTTTATAAAGATTATGTTCGGCAACAACAGCAAAATAAATTTTTAAAATTCAATAATATTGATGATGAAAAAAAATATTATAAAAATACTTTAGAGACTAGAAAAAATATGAAAGGTCAAATTACCGTTGAGGCCCCCGAATTTTATAATGGTACCTATTGGTCAGCAACTTTTAATCGTCTTAATGACGGTGGTGTATTTTCAATTTTTTCAAATATCACACAATTAAAAAAACGTGAGGAAGAGCTCAATAAAACAATTAGTGAGTTAGATGTTGCTAGAGAAAAAGCTAATGCTGCAAATCAAACTAAAAGTCAATTTTTAGCAAATATGAGTCATGAACTTAGAACACCTTTAAATGCAATAATTGGCTTAACAGAAATGTTAAAAGAAGATGCTGCAGACGATGGACTAGATGATTTTGAAGAACCATTAGACAGAGTTTTCAATGCCGGAAAACATCTTCTTACTCTTATTAATGATGTTTTGGATTTATCAAAAATTGAAGCTGGTAGGGTTGAATTATTCAATGAAACATTTGAGTTAAATCAAATTTTAGATGATGTTATGAAAACATCCTCACCACTTGCACAAAAAAATGATAATGAATTGGTGATAAATTATAAAACAGATATAGATTTTGTTACTGCTGACCAAACTAGGGTAAAACAAGTAGTTTTAAACTTAATTTCTAATGCTTGTAAATTTACAGAAAAAGGAAAAATAACAGTTGGTGTAAACAAAATAGTTCAGGATGGTGGCGACTTAATTTCAATTGATGTGAGTGACACAGGTATTGGTATGTCTGAAGAGCAAATGTCTAGATTATTCAATTCGTTTGTTCAGGCTGATAGTTCAACAACAAGAAAATATGGTGGTACTGGATTAGGTTTAACAATTTCAAAACAATTGGCAATTTTGATGGGTGGAGATGTTGTTGTTAATAGCGAGTTAGGAAAGGGTACAACGTTTACTGCAACCTTTCTTGCCGATTTTATTGGAGCTTCAGATTCAGTTAAAAATTTGAACCAGCAAACAGGGTCACTTATAGAAAACGTTGTTTCAATAGAAAATAGTTCGGGAAAAACTGTTTTAATCATAGATGATGATCCTACAGTAAGTGAGTTAATGAAAAGACAATTGCTCAAAGAAGGCTACAAAGTAGTAATTGCACCTAATGGAAAAGAAGGTATTCGTCTAGCAAGAGATCTTAATCCAGACGTAATAACACTAGACATTCTTATGCCAGAAATGGATGGCTGGTCAGTATTAAGAACTTTAAAAGCTGATCCTAAAGTAGCAAATATACCAGTAATTATGGCATCAATTTTAGATGAAAAAAATAAAGGATTTTCTCTCGGCGCGGCAGACTTTTTGTCTAAACCTGTTCAAAAAGAATATTTAATGAAATCAATTAGAAACTTAATTGGTGACAGAGAAAATTTAAAAATTTGTCTTATTGAAGATGATGATAGTTTAAGATTTACGATTAGAGAAATTTTAGAAAAACAAAATGTAAAAATCATCGAAGCTGAGAATGGTCATGTTGGAATGTCGTTGTTAGAAAAAGAAGAGATAAAGCCAGACTTAATCTTATTAGATTTAATGATGCCTGTAATGAATGGTTTTGAGTTTTTAAAGGCAATTAGAGAAACTGAATTAAGCTCAATTCCAATTTTGGTTTTAACAGGGGCTGACTTAAGTGACGACGAAAGAAAATTCTTGTCAGGCGAAACGCAAAAAATTCTTGAAAAAAGTGATGATACATTATCATCAATTGTTAACGAAGTTGGCAATGTTTTAAAAGCTTCTTCAGATAATGGAGATAAAAAATGACAAAAATTTTGTATGTAGAAGATAATGAAGATAATGTTTACATGTTGTCAAGACGACTAAAAAGAAAGGGTTTTGACATTGTTATTGCTGTAGATGGTGAGCAAGGCGTTGAAATGGCGACCTCTGAAAAACCAGATTTAATCTTAATGGATTTAAGTTTACCTAAAATGGATGGGTGGACTGCTACTAAGCATATAAAGGGTAATGATCAACTAAAATCTATTCCAATTATAGCCTTGTCAGCCCACGCAATGGAAGAACACAAAAAAAGAGCACTAGAAAGTGGGTGTAATGACTATGACACTAAACCTGTAGATATTGATAGATTATTGTCAAAAATTTCTAAGCAATTAGGAAATTGAGATGATTAATAAAGAAGAAGCAAATATTCTAATTGTTGATGATATTGAAGATAATAGATACACACTTGAAAGAAGATTAAAGAAAGACGGTTATAAAAATATCTTTTCTGCAGAGGGTGGTAAAAGCGCACTCCAAATGGCGACTGAAAATAAGTTTGATTTAATCCTTTTAGATCTAATGATGCCAGACATGAGTGGACTTGAAGTACTTAAATACTTAAAAGGTGATCCACTACAAAGGTCAATACCTGTAATAATGGTCACTGCATCGGATGAAGTTGAGACCGCAGCAGAATGTATAATAAATGGCGCTGACGATTTTATTACTAAACCTTTTAATGGGACTTTATTGAAGGCCAGAGTAGGGGCTAGTCTAGAGAAAAAAAGATTACGAGATACAGAAGAAAATTATTTAGACAGAGTTGAAACAGACAAAAAACGCTCTCAGCAAATATTAAAAACTGTAATGCCTACCTCTGTTGCTAATGAATTGCAATCATCAGGAAAAGTAAGGTCAAGAAGATATGATGATGTTGCAATTCTAATTTGTGATTTAGTTGGATTTACATCTTTTTGTGAGAAAAATAATCCTGAATTAGTTGTGGAGACTTTGCAAAGTCTTGTTGAGAGTTTTGAAAATGCTTTTCAAGAATTTGGGTTAGAAAAAATTAAGACTGTTGGGGATGCTATAGTAGCAGTTGCTGGGCTTTCATCACATACAATTTCACCGGTCAAATCATGTGTTGATTGTTCTTATAAGTTAAGGGAAATTGCCAATTCAGCATCAATGCCTTGGGATTTACACCTAGGTGTTCACTCAGGCTCTCTAGTCGCAGGAACAGTTGGAACCAAAACTGTACAATTTGATATACTTGGTAAGACAGTAAATGTAGCTTTTAATATTTGTGACATGTCAGATGCAAATCAAATTTTAATTTCTAGTGATGCTTGGATGACTGCAAGAAATGAAATTAAAGTCAAGTCAATTGGTCTTAAAAGATTAAAGAGTGGTCAAGATATTGAAATGTTAGAATGTGTGTGATTTACCATTGATTTTCAAATTCGTGAGAAAATGAAAACATTTTTAATGGCGTTGCCTCACCTCTGGGAATTTGAGCTGTAGGATTCAACATATATTCGTCAATACCTCTTGCAAGCTGCGTCTCAAAAAAAGGCCAAGTTTTTAAATCTCCTTTAACATTTGTAGGAGAAAATCTCATTGTAACTCCACATCTTCTTCTATTTGAATTGTTTGCCTCTGAACCATGGAGTAATGCGTCATTATGAAGAGATATTTGACCTGCTTTTAAATTTAGAGATACAATTTTTGATTGATCTAATTGATCAAATGAGACTTCTTGATCTAATACTAGATTTTTTGCCTCATTTTTTTTATGAACATATCTCCCTACCTTATGACTTCCTGAGACTACTTTCATGGCAGCATTTTCTTCATCTGTGTCAAATACTGCAAGCCATACTGTTACTGCATTAGATGGATTAAGAGGCCAGTATTGTGCATCTTGATGCCATGGAACAACAGATCCATCTTTTGGTTCTTTACTAAAAAATTGTCCACCCCATTGCACAAAATTTGGTCCTAAAAGATCTTCAACATAATCTAGTATGGTTGATGTTCTACATAGATCATGAAATTTTTTACTAGCTTTATGCCACATATTGGTTTTGTTTATATCAATATGATCGGGCAACTTTGAACTTAATTCATTATACCAATTATGAAGATCCTTCACTGCACGCTCAGAAAAAACGTGTAATCCTGTGACATAACCTTCGTTCAAATATTGGTTTTTTTCTGATTGAGAAAGTCTTCTGGCTTTTGAATGTATCTCAAACATATCTTATCCTTCCCATTTCTCATTTGCAGCTTTTTCCCATGCCTCTCTGAGTTCATTAATATTAAAATTGTCTTTTTTTGCGGCATCTATCAAATGCTTTTCTTTTTTTGTCATATGATTAATTCCATTTTTTATCATTGATATAGCTTCATCAGGAATTATCACAGCCCCATGTTGATCTGCATGAATTATTTCACCATCGCTTATATTCAGACCATGAACATTTATAGATGAACCATACTCAAGAACATGTACATGAGCATGACTGGGTCCAATTCCATTAGCAAGAACTTGGTAGTTTTTGTCTATTGCATCTAAATCTCTCAGTAAACCACTTGTAATTGTTCCAGCTACACCCAGCCCTTTATGAAGAGAAACATTTACTTCACCCCAAAATGATCCTATTGGATTAGGCCAGTCTAAATCTTCAATAAGACAAACAGGAGATGCATCAGGATATAGTTCAGATCTCTTACTTATATATTCATAGTAACTAAGCCTTATTGATTTAACATTTTCAGGCGACAGAACTGGTAAAGTTGATGCTTTTATTTTTGCTGTTCTTGCAATTCCAACTATAGGCTCTAATCTTGGATTTGCTGATACGAATGGATACTTGGTATATCCATCAGCAGACCTTGAACCTCTATATATGTCTAAAGCGTTAGAAATGGTGGGTGTATCAAATTTTTTTAAAAATGATATTAGTTCTTTTGTTAACAAATTAATCTCCACAAAATTGAAAATTTTAATTTTCCAACCAGATTTTAAAGACAAATACTACCTTTTGACAATTAATTTATCTATATAATGTGGATTATTAATTGCGTTTAGAGCTCCATATAATCCATTATTATTATCTTCAGTTAACCAGATAGGAATATTTTTTACATAATCATGTCTACGACCTTTATTTAACAGATTAATTTCAAAATCACTTATACTCAAAATTTCTTTTAATTTTGGAGTAATTCCACCAGATAAAATTACTCCACTTTGAGTACCATTTATCAAGATTACATTTGAGACTATAGTTCCTAAAATACTAAATAGTAATTTCACGGACTCTTTGGCTTGCAAATCTCCTTCTAACGCTTTTTCACCAATTTCTGGAGCTTTCAAAGTGCTTGGCTTCAATCCATTATTAACACGGATAAAATTAAATATTTCTTCAATACCTGATCCACTGACAAGTCTTTCATTAGATACGTGATTATATTTTTTTTTCATAAATTGAAGTAATTTAATTTCGATTTCTGAATTAGGAGCAAAAGACGAATGACCACCTTCACCCTCGATAGCAATAGGATTATCATCTAGTTGAAATAAGGTACAAATGCCTAAACCGGTTCCTGGCCCAATTACTAAGAGAGGAGCTTTTTTTATTGGAACACCATTTCTAATTATTTTTAAATTGTGCCCTGAAGCAAGTTTATCGTTCAGCGATTGATCTTCTGACAAATTTTTGTAGAAAGAGTCAAAGCATAGTGATTGAGCCACAAAATCATTTATAAAAATTAGTTTATCCAATTTAAAATGTTTAAATATTTCAGATTGCTTAAAGTCCCAGTTATTATTTGTAAATTTAATTGCATCATGTTTGGTTGTCGACGCAACTGCGATAGACATATTTTTAACATCTAAGTTATTATCATTTTTATAAAATTCTATAGCATCATGAATATTAGTGAAGTCAGAACATTTTAAAAAAGAAAAATTAGACAATTTTTGAGTCTTATCAGCTTTGAAAGCAAAGCGTGCATTTGTTCCACCAATATCAGCAACAAGTAAATTCATTTAATCCTCATTAAATTTTATTTAACTTTTTTAATATAAATAGTAAAAAATATCTTCAAAATAATTATTTGCTTAGTAAAAGAGGTCATTACAAATGAAATATATTTATGTAATTTTTTTATTTATTTTTATATCACACTCTTCTCACTCTAAAATCCTTCTAGACAAGGTTAGTCCTAATCTTTCTAATTTATGGGGAATTTCTATTTTAAATAAAGAAGAAATATTATTCACCCAACGTTCGGGCAAAGTTTATAGACTTAATATTTTTAAAAAAAAATTGTTTGAAATAATGGGAACACCTGAAGTCTTTAATTCAGGCCAAGGTGGTTTATTAGATATTGAAATAGAGCAAAAAAATAAAAGGATAAAGGTCTATTTATGTTTTAGTAAAAAGGTAAACAAATTGCAATCTGCAACTGCTGTAAATAGTTATGACTTTATAAATGATGAATTAAAAAATAAAAAATTATTGTTTGTTTCTAACAAAATATCAAGTAGCAGTCGTCATTTTGGTTGTAGGTTAGCAATTAAAAATGATCATATTTTTGCTACAATAGGTGATAGAGGAAGTAGGAATACTGCTCAAAATTTTAAAAATCATTCTGGATCAGTTGTTAAAATTCTAAAAAATGGAGCATATTTTGACAATAAAGCATTTAAGAGTTCTCTTCCTGAAATTTATTCTGCAGGACACAGAAATCCTCAAGGATTAATATTTAATTCAATTAAGTCGACACTTTGGTTGCATGAACATGGTCCACAAGGAGGAGATGAGCTTAATATTGTTTTGAAAGGAAAAAATTATGGCTGGCCTTTAATTACTTTTGGAAAAGAATATGGAAGTGGAAAAAAAATTGGAATAGGCACTAGTAAAATAGGTTATCAAGATCCGGTAAAAGTTTGGATACCGTCTATAGCTCCTTCCGGAATGTTAATCTATAACGGTAAAATGTTTCCTCAATTTAAAAATAAAATAATAATTGGTTCCTTAAAATTTAAAAGATTACATATTTTGTCATTACAAAATAATAATGTAGTAGATGAAAAAATATTTTTAGAAAATAAAATTGGTAGAATTCGAGACTTAGCTGAAATGAATGATGGTTCCATAATTATAATCAATGATGAATATGATGGTGGTGTTTATAGACTATTTAAACAATAATGTTGATTTACTCATTTATTGTATTAAACATGATAATTAATTTGTAAGTGGTGGAGAGAGAAATGTTAAAATTTTACTATAATACCGGTCCTAATCCTATGAAAATAGCACTATGTTTGGAGGAGATGGGTCTAGAATACGAAGCTATTCCCGTTGATACGAGAAAAGGTGAACAGCATGCATCATCATATTTAGCAATAAATCCAAATGCAAAGGCGCCATCTATTGTTGACGAAGGAAATGTTATATTTGATAGTAATGCTATTTTATTATATTTAGCTGAAAAAACTGGAAAATTTATTCCTGATAATACTCCTAAATCTAGAGCAAATCTTCTTTCTTGGTTAATGTTTGTGGCAACTGGAATTGGTCCATATTCTGGTCAATCTGTCCACTTTCAACATATGGCCCCTGAAAAAATAAAGTATGCTATTAATAGATACGTTTTTGAGGCTGAAAGACATTATGACATTCTTAATGATAGACTTGCAAACAACAAATATATGCTAGGTGATACATACACTATTGTTGATATGTGTGTATGGGGCTGGACAAGAATGTTGCCTAAAGTAATTGGTAAGGGGGAGTTAGAAAAAAGAGTTAATTTAAATAGGCTTATGACAGAGATAAATGAAAGACCAGCTAGTCAAAGAGCAATAAATATCAATGTCTCAAACAATCATAATTTCAAAGTTGAGATTGATGAAGAGGCGAGTCGCTATATGTTTCCTCAGAACGAAAGACTTAAACAAGTCTAACTTGGCCTAATTTCATAAACAGCGTTAAGCGGATGATCTATTTCTATTCGCTTAACTGTTTTAAATCCAACCTCCTTACAATAATCTTTTACTTTTCCTTCGGGTAAACCAACTGTTCCTAGACCCGCACCATTATTTGCCAAAGATGTTGTCATACAGAAATGTAAACTCATAGCATACAAAAAAGGAACCATTGGCCCTTTGTTATCAGCGGGGTCATTTTCACATTTTATATCCATAAGAACAAAAATCCCATCATCTTTAACAGCACTTCTTATTGTTTTCATACCCTCCAAAGGATCTATCATATCGTGAACAAGATCAAAGCATGCAACGAAGTCAAATTTTTCTTTAAGTTTGTTTGAAACATCCCATTGAATAAATTTTAAATTTTCTGAAACACCAGCTTCTTCAGCGTTTCTTTGAGATTTTACAATGTTAGGTTCAAATAAATCAAATCCAAAAAATTGACTTTTCGGAAATTTTTTAGCTAACTCTATTGTTGATCTTCCTGAGCCACAACCAAAATCTGCAAAAGTTACAGAACCTTGTTCAAGCCTAGATTTTAATTCTGGCATTTCATCAATCCAATCTTTAACTAAGAAATGCCTATATCTGGTACATCCTGTTTGATCTATTCCATCCCAAAAACCTTGGTCAATTTTATCATAATTAATACCACCACCATTTTTGAAAGCGTCTAAGAGATCGTGGTATGGTAACAATGTGCTATTAAGTAGTTGGATTATTCCTTTTTGTGAAAATTTACCTCCTTCTTCAACAAGCACTGGGAAATATTCTGGATTTAAAGAAATTTTTCTATCCTTTTTATTAAAATCTAGATAGCCAGATGAAAACAACCCGAGTGCCCATTCTCTTATATATCTTTCATCAAGTTTCATTCTTGACGATAGTTCTTCGCTGGTTGCTGGACCATTATGAGCTAAATTTTCAAAAATACCTAAATCTACTCCAATTGCACATAATCGTATAGCAACTGCCCCAGATGCATCATCTATTATTTTTTTAATTAATTCTTTTTGGGTTAAATTGTCATCATTCATGTTTTTTGCCTATTACATTGATATATAATTATTAAATAATAAATAAGAAATGTAAAACTTGGTATGTTTTTTGAAGATAATTTGAGATTATTTAAAATAATTGTATAATTTCAAATATTATTTGAAATATGTTGATTAAATCAAGGTAAGTAAATGCAAGACTGGGATATACGCATAAAAAATCTTAAGACGGATATTCAAATTGCACGTGAAAAATACGTTGTTCCTTTTTTAAATGCAAAACCAAAAACTCCTCCAGCTCCCAAAGAAGTTATTCAAACACCTGACCCAAGTTTAGGTGCTATGGTGGATAGTAAGGAAGTTGTAGAAGAGAAAATTTATGAAAATAACGATCCTGTTTCATCTTTAGACTTAATAGATAAAACTAATAATACAGAAAAAAATCAAAATGTGGGCTTAACAGAAGAAATTACAAACAAAATTGATAGTGCTTTAGAGACATCTTCTAC
>QBZS01000030.1:0-17151 GCA_003279355.1 SAR116 cluster bacterium AG-335-N04 | reverse complement strand
ATTGCATCAGCGGATGAACCTGCAGAAGCCCCAAAAGTAGATATTGATGAGGCTATTGCTTCAGCAGACAATTCAAAAGCTGAAGAAAGTCCTCAAGGAGAAGTCAAAAAGACTGAACTTGAATTGCTCGAAGAGAGAGACGAGAACGAACTTACAGAAGAAGAAGAAGATAGAATGTATGAATTGAGACGATTAAGAGCTCAAAAAAACATGAATAATGAAGTTAGAGAAGCTGAACAAGCTGAGCTAAAAAAAGCAGATGAAGAAATTGCTCACTTAAAAACACTTCTGAAACCAAAACCTAAAAAATTACCTAAAGGTTACATTGCATAATTACAGTTAATTAAACTTAATTACTTTTAACATATTACTTAATAATTAGGTTAAGAATTATGCGAGAGCTATTCCAAGTATGGCAAAATACTATATCTAAAGAAAAAATTTCAAAAATTTTAAATATTGCAAATAAAACATCATTATTTAACGCATCTATTTTTTCTTCATACGGGCCCAAACAAAATATTAGAAGGAGTAAAATATGCTGGCTATCAGATAAATGGATTAAAATGCTATTATGGGAATATGTTTTAAAAGCAAATAAAGCTTTCCAAATTGATATTGAAAATAATTCAGAAATGCAATTTATAGAATATAGACATAACGAAAAAGGACATTATGACTGGCATCATGATGTTAACTGGAATGGTCATGACGGTATGGATAGAAAATTGTTCGTCACAATACAATTGAGTGATAGTAATGAATATGTTGGTGGAAATTTTGAATTTGACGAAATCAAGACCAACGTTAATTTCAAACCACAGGGTACCGTGATAATATTTCCGTCCTACCTTAGGCATAGGGTGTCACCAGTTACTTTTGGAACAAGACGTTCTTTTGTTGCACGGTATTATGGTCCAAAATGGAGGTAATTATATTTTATCGTTTAAGCTTTCGCCATCTCCAAGGAGCTATAAATTTACCAGCCCACATCCCCACTTTTTTATTTTTAGCCTCGTTTTCTTCGTCAATATAATCCCTCGAGTATTTTCTATAGGCTAAAGCCCACCCATTTTTTACCATTAGAGAATTAATATCTACACCGTTGACATAACAGATTGAAATTGATCTACCGTATCTATCTGTAGCTCTTTTTTTACAAAATAATTGGCCTGAACTTATAATCTTTTTTAATTCATTAGTGGCAAACTCACCACAAGGGTATGATAAACCATTTCTATCTTTACACTTTTGTTTCTTTTCTGGAGTGTCAATCCCATAGAATCTTATTTTTTCAGAATTTAAAATGATAGTGTCGCCATCAATGATTCTAATAGAATTATCCAAGCTTTTACAATTAGCTAAGCTAAAACTCATAAAATAAATAAATATTATAACAATATAATTTAGTGATTTAATCAAAACAATTTCCAATATCTACTAAATTACTCATGAATAATTCTTATTCACCAATTTTATTGGTTTCCAATGAGATGGTGGAAGCCCCGCTTTTTCTGATTTAAATGTAGAAATCTGATCACCAAGAAGACACCCAAGAAATATTGTTTTCAAATCCAGTCCTCCAAAAGCTATACTTGAAATATTCATGAGCTTATGACTCACAATATTATCAAGATGTTTCCTTTCTAACATTCCTTTTTGATAAGCATTTTCAACATTAGATACGTGATCAAAATCACTATCATCAATAATAGTTTCTTTATGGCCATTTTGATTTACGTAAATTAGTTTATTACTGACAATGCATGTCACCCAGACACCACCATCTGTATCAAAAGCAAGACCATCAGGAAATTCTCCAATTCCAAATTCGGTCACAATTTTTTTATTTATTAAGTTACCATTAGGCAAAACTTCAAATTTAGATAAGCGTCGAGAAAATGTTTCGTTTACAAATAGATCTCCAGTTATTGGATGGATAAGACATTCATTAGTAAAACCTAGATTATCTGCGACAATCCTAGGACCGTTTTGATCTATTAAAATAATAAATCCATCATTGAAATTTGGTTTACAAGCTAAAATTGTAGGAATAATTCGAGTACTTACCGTTATCCAAATTCGACCAATACTGTCAATATGGACATAATTTGTTGGTGGAAGGGGTTTCCCATTTATTTCAAGCAGAATGGGGTAAAGGTTGCCCTCATAATCTAATTTGAAAACACCTCCATTATTATCTCCAAGATGAGTTATTAACCATCCTTTTTCTGGATGAAGGGCTATTCCATTTGGTTTGGGTTTAAAATCACCGTTTGCTATAATTGTATGCTGAAACCCATCTGGAAAAATTAAAGTTACACCTCCACGCCAATCAGCTATGTGTAATATTTGTTCTTTGTCAACTAAAACACATTCTGGTCTTGACAAACCTTTACCAATAAAAATAATTTCATTTAAATCTATTGATTTATCAATCATTATTCATTTTAGTTCCAGCTAAAGCACTTATTGTACCTGATACAGGTATCATTGAACGAATTTGTAGTCCCCAAATATTTCTTCTTAGAGTAGAAATCCATATTCCTTTAGCCCTACCATAACTTTTTTTATCTTTAGTTCGTCTATTAAATTCAACAAGGCATTGTATTGTCTTATCAGTCTCATTTATTATTTCACATTTATCTAATGTTGAATAATGCCAATATTCACCATTTATCATTTGATCAAATTGTATTTTTAAAGATTTCCAAAAATCTTCTCCAGTTTCGTATATTACAGGTTCATTTCCGTTTGAATGAACATAATGAGGAAAATGAAGGTTTTTTATAATCTTATTCTTTTCTACACTGTTAAAGGCATCAACAAAATTATATAGTGCTTTAACTCCTTTATGTTGATTATTCATTGTCATCCTATTTAAGTAATAAAATATCAGTCAATATATTTAAAATAAGTCTTATTTTTCTACCTTCTTAAAGGTGTCTCAATAGTTATTTTTTGTTTTTTTATTTCTTCTCTTATAAAAATAAATATACCTGCGCCTACTACCAAAATTATGCCTACAAACGTTCTTAAAGTAGGTATATCGTTAAAAATAATATATCCTATAACTACTGACCATATTATTAATGAGTATTCAAATATTGAAGTAATCGAGGTAGAGTAAGAAGTGTAAGCTTTAAATATACAAGTGAAAGCGACAGATGCCAAAATTCCCATTGCTATAATATATTTCCATGTAAAATTAGGATTAAAAAACCAATCTCGAAAAATAAATTGCATCGTTGGATCATCAAATCTATTAAATTGTCCAGAGCCAGACAATAAGAACATGGTTAAACAAATTGTAATTGTAATGATATAGAAATAAAAAAGTTGAGTATGAACATTATCTTTATCAGCAGTTTTTTTTGATATAGTCATTGATGAAGCATAAAATAAAGCGCAAACTACAGGTAATAAATTTTTGAAGTCAAAATCTCTAAAATCAGGATTTAAAATTACAAATATACCAATAAAACCAAATAATATAGCTAACCATCTTCTCATACCTATATCTTCTTTTAAAAATAATTTAGCTAGTATAGACATAAAAAGGGGGGTTGAAAAATATAAAGCTGTTGCGACTGCTAATGACATGTAGGTCAAAGAAATGAAATAAAAACTAAAAGCTAAAAAATGTAAAATAACTCTTACAATTGATAAAATAGGATAGCCAGTTTTAAATATAATTTTTTGATTTGTTAATAATAAATATAAAGCAGATAATATTGCAGCTATAAATGTTCTTCCAAAATAAATTTCATATAATGCTGCTTCTTTAAAAATAAATTTAATTATTGCATCGTGCACTGAAAAAGTTGCCATTGCAATAAGGACTAATATAATACCTTTAGAGTTATTAACTTTATTCATATTAAACAAACACAAATAACAACAAGCTTCTTAACATATATATAAAACGTAACATAAACTCCTGTTTAAAGTTGCCAATCAATAGGTTGAATATTATTTTTTTTTAGATATTGGTTAGTTTTTGAAAAAGGTTTTGATCCAAAAAAACCGTTATGAACTGAAAAAGGTGAAGGATGGACGCTTTCAATTACTAAGTGACGATCTCTGTCTAAAAAATCTCCTTTTTCTTGTGCCTTTTTGCCCCATAATATGAACACAATATTATGTTTTTTTTCGTTAATTATCTTTAATACTTTGTTAGTGAATTTTTCCCATCCCTTACCCTGATGAGAACCAGGCATACCTTTTTCAACAGTCAAACTACTATTAAGCATTAATACACCCTGCTTAGCCCAATACTCCAGATTGCCATTTTGAGGTGAAGTTAATCTTAAATCTGTAAACAATTCTCTAAAAATATTTTGAAGTGAGGGTGGAATCTTCATAAATTCTTCAACTGAAAAACTCAATCCATTAGCTTGACCTTCTCCATGATATGGATCTTGTCCTACTATAACGACTTTAACTTTGTCTAAAGGAGTTAGATTAAAAGCATTAAAAATTTTATTCATAGGAGGATATATTTTTTTTTTCAAAAGAAGTTGTTTTTTTAAAAATACGCGAAGCTCAGACATGTATGTAGAATTAAACTCATCTATGAGTTCTATTTTCCAACTCTCCTCAATATTAATATTAGCCATAAAAAATCAATAGCCTTATTTCCAAAATAATGAAATAAAATTTATTTCAAAATTAATTCTTTATTTTTATATATTATCTAATATGCCAATCTTCATTCAGTGGTCTTGCACTATTTAGTTCTCCATATCCAGCTCCTGTTGTCCCTCCAGGATTAGCTCCAAAATATCTAGGATCCTTAGGTTCATTTTTTGGTTGGAAACGTATATCACAAGTTAAACGAATTTTATTATCTTTAGAGTGATTTTCAAGTGTTCCATGAACAGTATACATTCCAAATATCAGTGCATCGCCAGGTTTAAATTCAGCTGAAAGAATTTTAGTATTTCTTTTTTTGGCAAAATCAACAGGATGTGTGTTTATTGTAGCCTTTTTATTTTTGTGTTTATCAACATCAAACCCATTATACTTTTCTTTGATATCAACAAATTTATGAGAGTTTTTAATTACAAATAATGGTCCTCTATCAATAGTAACTTCAGTAAAAACGAGCCAACATGTTAAAACTTTATGAGTTTTGCGCGTAAAAAAACCAGCGTCACAATGCATATGAGTAAATTTACCTCCTGCAACAGCCCTTAAAAATATAAAATCAAAACCTACAGACGGAGTTTTAAAAATTCTTGTAAATATATTTTCCAATTTTTTACCATTAGTAACCCTCCTAAGTGATTTAATGGTACTTACGTTTTTCCAAAAATCCCCTCTATCATTGAATAATTCATCTCTATTTGAATTACCTGACGCTATTCCTTCAGTGAATGGATTTGAAAGTTCATCAACCTCATGTAGTTTTTTAAAGATATCTTCTCGAGCTTGTTTAATTTTTTTTTCGTCAATAATATTTCTTAAAAAAATGTACCCATCTTTTTCTAAAGCAAATTCAAGGTCTAAATTGTTAGATTTATTTAAATCAGTTTCATAGAGGTTATCCAAAAGAGAAGTTGGCACCTTTATTCCGTCAATTAATGCATCCATATCTAGCCCTCAAAAACGTTATTTAACAAATAATGAATGAATAAATAAGTAAATCAAACTAAAATATCTTGAGTAAAGTGATTTACAAAGGTTAAAATTACAAAAAAATATAAATGAAGAGAAAATCACGTGATTATCACCTCTATAAAAACAAAATTAACTTCGGTGCCTTTTACAGACCCTCCAAAAACAGGATTTTTAACTTTAGAAAAGATAGATTTATTAATTGTTCAAATTGAAACAAAAGATGGTGTAATTGGTACTGGGCATCTTCATCCATTGGCAGGAGGATTGAAAACTTTGGAGATGTGCATCAATGAAATGTTAAAGCCGTTGCTAATAGGGGAAACAATAGAAAATATTTCGTCATTGTGGGATAAAATGTGGAAAGCCACATTTATACAAGGAAGGATGGGTATATCTGTTATGGCTATGTCAGCTATAGATATTGCCCTTTGGGATTGTTATGGCAGGTCAAAACAATTGCCTTTATGGCAAATTTGGAAGGGAAAAGACGACTCTCTGCCTATTTATGGGTCTGGTTGTTACCGAGGCTTAGGGCATGATGGTATGATTGAAAAGGCTCAAAATTATGTAAGTATGGGATTTAAGTCTATCAAAATGCAAGTTGGTCATTGTTTTACAAATAGCGAAGATATTCAGAATGTAAAAGACATGAGAAGCACAATAGGAAATAACATTGGATTAATGATTGATGTAAACCAAGGATGGTCCGTTGAAGAAACTATAAATGTTTGTAAAAAAATTGAAGAGTATAGACCTGAATGGCTTGAAGAGCCTGTAATGGCTGATGATTTTGAGGGTTATGAAAAAATTTGTAATTCAACTGAAATACCAATAGTTACAGGAGAAAATAATTTTACACACCATGATTTACTTCCTTTCATGAAGAGCAAAAAAATATCTGTTTTACAGCCCGATATAATGAGAGGTGGATATACTAATTTATTACATACTTGTAATTTAGCTAACAAATATGGAATTAAAATAGCACCTCATATGTTTCCTGAATTATCTATACATATTGTAGCTTCAATAGAGAACTCTTCGTGGCTTGAATATATGGGATGGTATGATCATCTTTGGAAAGAGCCTTTGTTACCTGCAGATGGAATGTTAAGACCAACTAATCGACCTGGCCATGGTATGGATTTTAAATCAGAAATTTGTACCTTTTAAATGCCCTAACACCAATATATCGTGTTATTTAATTTTGATTAATATATAATACTTTAAGATAATAAATAAATTCAGATGAGGATTATATGAAGTTTAAAATTACAAGATCAAAAGAAAATAATTTTGAATCGGGATTAAGAGGGTTTTTTGCCTATAAAAACTTAGG
Source organism: SAR116 cluster bacterium AG-335-N04 (assembly GCA_003279355.1). Classification (GTDB taxonomy): domain Bacteria; phylum Pseudomonadota; class Alphaproteobacteria; order Puniceispirillales; family Marisalimonadaceae; genus Marisalimonas. The sequence continues at coordinate 10,190 of QBZS01000030.1, read as the reverse complement.
AATAGAAGAAGCAACTTCTGGTGGTTTTGGTGCTAATGTAATTAAGGCGATTGAAGGAAAGCACGCTATTGGTGAGTGGCATTATCATAAACTGAATTTTCAAATGGTTTACATTTTAAAAGGTTCTGTCGAATTTGAGTATAAAGGAGAAGGGACTTTTACATTAAATGAGGGAGACGTTGTTTACCAACCACCTGAAATTCATCATAGGGAAATTAAACATTCAGATGATCTTGAATTAATAGAAATTACAAGTCCCGCTGAATTTGAAACAGTGTCTTTAAATAAAGATTAAAAAATTTAAATGAATTGGAAATTATCAAGAATTTCAATACCAGTTTTTGATTTAGAAAAATCGAAAAATTTTTACAACTTTTTATTAAACGATAAAACTAGTAATAACGAAAATTTAGATACTGATGAAGAATGTTTTGTTTTTGGAGGAGATATAGAATTACGTTTATACAAGTTAAAAAATGAACTAGGCAAAAATAATATTTTACAAAGTAGGAGATCTTTTCCAACAATAGCATTAAATGAATTAGATCTAATCACTAAAGACTTAGATAAAAATAATATTAATTATTCATTTAATAAATCAAGGCATTCTATAATGCTACAAGAACCCGGACTTAATTATATTGAATTGGTTGAAAAAGACCAAACAACCCAATTACCGCAAAAAAACTTTAATTATATATGGAATTTTCATCATATAAATCTTGAATGTTACGATGTAAGGTTATCCGTAAATTTCCTCAATAAAAATTTTAATATGACAGAGGGTAAGTGGTTGGCTCCACCTGAGCTGGGAGATGTAAATATTAATCCAAATCAATTAGCAATTTTTAATTTAGATAACAATCATTCTGGAATACACATAAATAAAGCAGATTTTTTATTTAGCTGGAGAAACAAATTCATTCATAATCCAACTATTGGTGGACACCCAGCTTTTAATATCAAAGATATTAATCAATTCTTAATAAAACTTGAAAAGTTAGAAATACCTTTTACAGATGCTAAAGTTTATGCAATGCCAGACATTCACCAAGTTTATTTATTTGATCCTAATGCAAATATAATAGAGATAAATCAAAACATTAGAAAAACGTAAATTAAATAAATTTCATTAAGGAATTATAATGAAAATTGAAACTGCAGACTTGTTTACTAAACATATAGCAAATTCAAAATTTGAAGATTTAGATAATAAAACTATTAAAAATCTTAAAAAATTTCTATTAGACACTATTGGAGTTGGAATAGCTGGAAGTACTGGAGCAAATTTAACCGAACTTAAAAAAGTTGCAAAATCTTGGTCTAATGGAAGTGAATGTACAATTTTAGGAACATGGGAAAATTATTCAAGAGACGCAACCACTCTAATAAACGCGTACCAAATTCATTGTCTAGAGTTTGACTGTATTCACGAGGGTGCAGTTGTTCATCCAATGGCAGCAATTTTGAGTGCAACACTTTCACATTGTGAAATTAAAAATAGAAACGGATCTCCAGTAAGTGGCAAGGATTTCTTACTTTCTTTAGCTTTAGGAATAGATATAGCTTCATTCTTAGGTATAAGTGCTAAAGGAGAATTAAAATTTTTCAGGCCTGCAACGGCAAGTGGTTTTGGAGCTGTAGCAGCCTTATCAAAAATTGAAAATTTCTTGTCGGTTGAAATTAATAATGCATTAGGAATTATGTATTCTCAGACTTGTGGTAATATGCAGTCTCATGTTGAAGGAGTCCCGATTTTAGGTCTTCAAGTAGGATTTAATGCGAAAGCAGCTTTAGCCTCAATGGATTTGACTATTGCGGGGTTCCCAGGACCCAAAAGAGTTTTTAATGGAGAACATGGATATTTCAATTTAATTGAAAATAATCAGTTTGATTTGGGATATATGAAAGAAAATATTGGTAAGCATTGGATGGTAAATGAATTAGCGCATAAGCCATATCCAAGTGGAAGATTAACTCATGGTCTAGTACATGCAATTAAAGACTTAAAAACAAAACATCAATTAAAAAAAGATGATATTAAATCAATTGTTTGTCATGTACCACCAGGAGTTCACAAATTAGTATCTAGACCAGTTGTTAAGGATCTTACAACAAATTATTCAAAGCTATGTGCTAAATTTGTTGGAGCAAGTTTTATGATCAATGACCATTTAGATATAGAAACGTTTACAGATAGAAAATACTTATATAACCAAGAAACTCTCAATTTTTCCGAGAAAATAACAATGTTAAAAAATAAAGAGTTAGATGAAAAAGTTCTTACACCGCAAGTTTTTATGGTAAAATTAGAAAATAATAAAAAAATCGAAATTAAACTTGATAATGTATACGGTCATCCAAAGGTTCCATTATCAGAAAAAGAATACTTAAAGAAATTTGAGATTTGCTGTCAGTCCTCAAAAAAGAAAATTAAGACAGATAAAGTAGATCAATTTATTGATTTTATTTTGAATATTGAAACAAAAAGTAACATTATAGATTTATTTAAAATCATTTAAATCTTAACAGCTTAAAATATAATGTTAAGTTTTATTGATATTTTGAAAAGCTAGTTTTTCAACCACTTTCCATAAAACTGCTGTCCCTTTTGATATGTCAGAAGCTTCTGCATATTCTTCTGGGCAATGACTAAGTCCATCTTTACAAGGGATAAATATCATTCCAGCTGGGACTACTCTTGATAGTTGTGCTGTATCGTGACCTGCACCGCTATCCATAATATTATTAGAAAGTCCAAGTGAGCTAGCCGAATTCTTAAATAGCTGGATTAAATCTTTATTCATCTCCACAAATGGTGCAAAGGCTATGTCTTTAATGTTAATATTACAAGAAGAGGTGTCATTTAAAAATGCAATTTTTTTCTCCAAAATATTTAAAAATTCCTGCCTTGAATTTTTACTTGTTGCTCTAAGATCAATTGTCATTTCGACTAATCCCGGAATAATAGCAGCTGAATTTGGATGAACATTTATTTTTCCAATGGTAGCAACAAAATGTTGATTACTTTTTTGAGACAGTTTTATTGCAGATTTATTTACAAAAGAAATTATTTCAGAAGCAGTTACTAAAGCGTCACTTCTTTGGTTCATTAAAATAGTACCGCTATGGCCTGCTTGACCTTTGACCGTAACACTAAATCTAGAAATACTAGGTATAGATCTAACAACTCCTATATCGATTTTTCTATCTTCTAAAATTTTTCCTTGTTCAATATGTAGTTCTAGACATGCTAAAATATTTTTTGTTATTGGAAGTGGATTATTGAGGAGTTTAGTATTTCCTCCAATTTTATCAATTTCTTCGCTTAAAACTAAACCTGTTGTGTTTTTTCTAGACAAAATTTCTTGATTAAGAACTCCTCCAATACCTCTGCTTCCAATACATGAAGTTCCCCAATCGTTCAATTCTTCTCCCAAATAATCATAGACTGCTAAATCAAAGGGTAAATTAATGTTATTATTAATTATATGATTCATGACACATAAAGCTGAAACAACTCCTGCCACACCGTCAAAACGGCCACCAGATGGAACGGTATCAATGTGTGATCCCATTATAACCAGTTTTTCTGTTTTTTTGTTTGTCTTTAAAAGACCAACTAAGTTACCTGCTTCATCAGTTGAAATTGATAAGCCAAGAGACTTAAATTGGTCGTTTAGCCACGATCGCCCATCATAAAATTCTTTACTAAATACAATCCTCGTATAAGGTTTTTCTTGATCAGTAATTTGTCCTAAAGCATTTATTTTATCTTCTATAAAAGAAATATTTGATTCAATATCGAATTCCATTTCTTATGTAATCCTTACTTAAATTTTTAACTTTAAGTTATTAAATTCACTAAAAAATGCAAAGAAATAATAACGTTTAACCTAACTTTTTATATTTAACATTGAGAAATACTATAAAGTTTTGTGTTATTAAACACACTTAATAGTTAATCATTTTATGGAAACTTTTTTGATGTTGTTTATATTAAATTTTTATGAAAACATTAGAATGTTAAATAACATAAAATTTATAATTTTGTGAAAAAGTAAGTTATAGGGTTTGATAATTTAAAATGAGTTGGAAAAAAGAATTAGAAGAAAAATTAATTCGAGAAAGACTTTCTGAAAATCTAGGTGGCAAAGAAAGAGTAAAAAAACAACATGATGCTGGTCGTTATACAATCAGAGAAAGAATTAATATTCTTACTGACAAGTCATCTTTTCATGAAATAGGAAAGATTTCAGGATCAGCTACTTACGATGAAAATAATGATTTAGTTAATTTCAGTGGATCTAACTTTATTTTTGGTAATGCAAAAATTGATGGAAGAAATATCGTTGTAGGAGGAGATGATTTTACGTTAAGAGGTGGTTCTGCTGATGCTTCAATTAGAGAAAAACATCTAAAATGTGAACAGATGGCATTGTCTCTTCAACTACCTTTAATTAGAATAGTTGAAGGTTCTGGCGGAGGAGGGTCAGTTAAAACAATTGAAACTACAGGTAGAGCAAATGTACCTGAAGTGGAAGGTTGGAATTTAGTCGTAGAGAGTATGGGCACTATTCCAAGAGTGGCTCTAGGGCTTGGCTCCGTAGCAGGTCTGGGAGCCGCACACCTTGCATGCTCTCATTATTCGGTCATGGTTAAAGAAAAATCTGCTGTTTTTGTAGCCGGTCCACCTGTTGTTGAACAGATAGGTCAAAAGTTAACAAAAAATGAATTAGGTGGTTATGAAATTCAATTAAAATCAGGAGCAGTTGACGCAGCTGTTGATACAGAAGAAGAGGCCTTTAATTCTGCAAAAAAATTTTTATCTTATCTACCAAATTCAGTTTATCAATTGACTGAACAATTAAGCACGGAAGATAATCCAAACAGAACGTCAGAATGGTTGATTGATGCCGTTCCAAGAGATATTAAATCTGTATATAAAATAAGACCAATAATTGAAGAATTGGTGGATAAGAATACTTTTTTTGAAATTGGGAAAGAATATGGTAAGTCAATTGTTACAGGTTTTTGTAGAATTAATGGATGGTCAATAGCTCTAATGGCTAGTGATCCATATTCTTATGGTGGCTGTTGGACATCTGATACATGTAAAAAGGTACAAAAGTTTGTTGATTTGGCTGAAACATTTCATTTACCTGTTATTTATTTAGTAGACTGTCCAGGTTTTCAAGTTGGTTTAGATGCCGAAAAAAAAGGTACAATTAAAGAAGGTGTTAGAGCTATGTCGGCCATTTGGCAAACTACAACACCATGGTTGTCAATAATAATGAGAAATTGTTTTGGTGTAGCTGGCGCCGCTCATAAGAGAGGTAGCAGTTATATCTCAAGATGCGCATGGCCTTCAGCTCGTTGGGGATCTTTGCCTCTTGAAGGAGGGATTGAAGCTGCCTACAGGTCTGATATAGAAAATTCAAACGATCCTAAAGCTGAACTAGAAAAAATAACTACGAGATTGAATAAATTGAGATCACCTCTAAGGTCAGCTGAATCTTTCTTGATAGAAGAAATTATAGATCCAAGAAATACACGTAAAATTATGTGTGAATTTGCCGATTTAACAGCACCTTTGAGAAAAATAGGAATGACTAGTAGAACAATGAGACCATAGAATATGAATAAGGTTAAATAATGATTTACTCTGAAGTTTCTGGAACATTAATAAAGATATTAGTTTCAAAAAATCAAATTATAGAAGAAGACACAGATTTATTAGTGATAGAATGCATGAAAATGCATATCCCAATTACCGCTAAAAAAAGAGGAAAAATTATAGATATTTTTATTAAAGAAGGTGATTTGATTAGTGAAGGAGATAAATTATTAGAATTAGTCTATGACTTCTAAAATTATAATAATTTTTATTATCTAATAATAAAAGGATTTGAAATGGATGTTTGTTCTGCTATCCATACTGACTTCGTCTGTAAAAATTCTTTTATAGATTCTTGTCCACTTTCTCTTCCGCGTCCTGATCTTTTGTAACCACCAAAAGGGGACATAAAGCTAACGGCTCTATAAGTATTTACCCAAACAGTGCCAGCTCTCAGAGAGTCTGACATTCTAAGCGCTCTTCCAATATTGTTAGTCCATACACCAGCTGCTAGACCAAATATAACATCATTACCTACTTTTATAGCTTCTTCTTCATCCTTAAAACAAATGATAGATAAAACAGGACCAAATACTTCTTCTTGAGCAATTCTCATTTCATTATTAACATCGGTAAAAATTGTTGGCTCAACAAATCTATTTCCTCTAACATTCTCCCCAGAGTAAGCTTTTCCACCTAGAACACATTTTGCACCTTCCGATTTTGCAATTTCTATGTAACTCATGATTTTGTCAAATTGTGGCTGTGTTGTTACTGGACCTACATGTGTATCAAGTGACATTGGATCACCTATTTTTGCTTCACTTGCAACTTCAACAAGTCTTTTCACAAACTTTTCATAAATAGAATCCTGAACTAATAAACGAGACCCTGCTATGCAAGTTTGTCCTGTTGCTGCAAATATTCCCGATATTACACCCATTATTGCAGCTTCAAAATCAGCATCTTCAAAAACAATATTAGGTGATTTACCTCCGAGTTCTAAAGATACAGGCATAATTTTTTTTGCAGCTGTTTCATAGATTTTTTGACCTGAAATATCAGATCCAGTAAATGCAATTTTTGAAATATGTTTGTGTTCAACAAGTGGTTGTCCAACGTCAATACCCATACCTGTAACACAATTAACAACACCGTCGGGGAATCCCGCTTCTGAAATTAATTTCATGAATTCTAAAGTAGAAGCAGAAGTAAACTCAGATGGCTTAATTACTGCTGTATTTCCTGCTGCTAATGCTGGAGCAAGTTTCCAAGATAAAAGTAGTAAAGGAGAGTTCCACGCTGTAATCATTCCGATAACACCATATGGCTCATATTTTGTATAATTAAATATACCAGGTTTATCTGAGGGTAATACTGATCCTTCAACTTTATCTGCAAGACCACCAAAATACCTATACCATTCGGCAAGATATTTTGTTTGAGCACCCATTTCTGCAATCAACTTACCATTATCTTGAACCTCTATTTCACCTAATCTTTGAAAGTCTCTTTCAACAAGCTCAGCAAGTTTTACAAGTAATTTTCCTCTTTCTGTAGGTTTGGTTTTAGACCATTTTTTTTCAAAAGCTTCTTTTGCAACATTTACAGCTATATCAACGTCGTGCGAATCACCCTTAGCAATTTTTGCCCATTTTTCACAGGTGTAGGGATTTTCTGTTTCAAAATATTTTTTACTATTTGGCTCCATTTCTTTGCCATTTACATAATGATTATATATTTTCATTGGGGTGACACCTTTACTTTATTTTTTTAGACTATAGTCCATATACTATTTAATCTTATTAATTTTCTTTCGTACCATTTTTGCTATGAACCATATTAGAAGAAGAATAATTGGAACACAAAACGCTAGAAAAACTTGTTTGCTAAAAAACACTTTATCAAAATTTACTGGGTCAATCAAAGTGCTCAACAGACCAATAATATAGTATGTTATTGCAACAATTGACAAAGACTCTACGGTTTCTTGTAATCTAAGTTGAGCTCTTGCTCTTAATTCCATGGACTCCAATAAATTTTTATTTTGAATTTGAACACCCATTTCTATTTGGGTTCTAACAAGATTATCTGCTCTTTGTGCTCTTGTAGCTAATGACTCCAATCTTCTTGAAAAAGCTTCACTAGTCCTAACAGCAGGTTGTAATCTTCTACTTAAAAATTCATCATTTGTCTGAAAGGATTCTAGACGCTCTTCTCGTAAATCTTTTACCCTTTGTTCTACTAGTTTGTAATAAGCGGCTGTTGCTGATAGACGGTAGTTGGTAAAAGAATCTATTTCTTCTATTTTGGCAACAACATAAGAAAGTTGGTTTAAATCTTTTTGAAAATCTGGATAAGCTATTGATTTTTTGTCTAAATTTTTCTCTGTAGTTTTAGAAACTGATTTTGTAATTTCTGTGATTTGTTTCTCAAGATTACTTAAATGAAAACTTTGTTCTCTGACTTGACTTAAGCCCAATAAAGAAAGTACCTGGTAAGTCTCAAGTTCAACGATTCTCTGAAGAAGCCTTCCGGTTCTTCTTGTTCTAAGATTTTTATTTTGTATAAATACTCTTCTAAATCCAGAACCAAGAAAATCAGTCCTGTCAGATTTAAAAGACATGAAAACTTTAGCTCCATCTTCAGCAACGTTTGAGCCTGCAAAATTATCATGGAAAAAAAATTTCTCAATATCAATTGGTTTGAAATTGTGACTAGATTGTGCCATTTCAATCCATGATGACAAAAAATGTTGTCCAGGAAACTTTTCTAAAAAAACTTTTGGTAATAAATTTAAAAATTTTACATCGAACAATTTTGGTATGTTTTTATTATCACCTTCAATTTTATTAGGATATATTAATGTTAGTGATATGAATTCTGTATGACATTCATATCGGATAATCAAATCTTTTCCCTCAGCTACCCAGTATTTTGATGGCTCTTTTGGTAAACTTTGAAAATTTAATTTATTTAAATATTTGCTTAGATAATTCCAAGCATTCTTTTCATCATTGTCTTTTATTAAATACGCAAAGTGAAAAGTTCTTAGATTGTTGCCTAACTTAATATAAGGTCTAGCATGAAGTTCATCTCTTAATGATAATGAATCACTGGTTGTTAGTTTGTTCATATTTTCATCTTATCACTTTATTTATATAGATGAAAGAATTCGAAGTTAATTTTATAAATAGATTACATTTATGAAACTTATTAATTTTGTTTTAGAAAACTTATTACTTTTTTATATGTATCAAATTCATAAAGATTATTATGCCCAGCATCAGGAATATAAAGGGCCTCTTTTGGTTTTGGAGCAGAATTAAAAACCCTTCTACCAAACTCTATACTGATTATTTTATCTTTTAAACCGTGTAAAACAAGTAATGGTGAATTAATATTCTTTACTTTATTAATAATATCATAACGATCTAAAACTAACCACCTAGCAGGAAGATACCAGTATTGGCGCATAGCTACGTCTGCAATGGATGTATAAGGAGCTTCTAAAATAGTTGCTTTAAAACTTTCTTCTGTTGAAAATTTTACAGCTAACCCACATCCTAAAGACTCTCCGTAAAGAATAGTTTTGTTTACAGGAATATTATAATTAGTTAAAAAATCTAAAGCTGCTTTACCGTCCAAGTAAAGACCACTTTCTGTAGGTTTACCTTTATTTTCTCCATAGCCTCTATACTCAAGCAATAACAAACCATAGCCTGCGTCCATAAAGGGTTTAAATTTTTGGACTCTGTGGCCTATATGGCCTGCATTGCCGTGAAACACAACTATAGTATTATTCTCACTTTGAGATGGTTTTTTAAATAGAGATTTCAAAACAATTCCATCTTGAGTAGTGAAATTAATTTTTTTCAACCCAGAATTATTATAGTACGTAACATCAAGTTTCTCTCTAGTTGGTTGATACAACAATGATCTTTGAAAAATAAACATGATTAGAATTAATAATAAGTAAATACTAATTCCGTAAATTATAATTGATGAAATTTTTGTCATTTGTTACTACTGAAATTAAATAATTAAATATTAATTTATAAACCAATAAATGAATAGAGAACTTACCGAAAAATTATTAATTTCTATTTAATAACCCTAATTAATTATTTGTGAAGATTGAATTTGTCACTAGGATAAATTAAAAGTTTCTTATGAATTTTATTTATATTAGAAATAATTCAAAAGGTAGAAAATGAGAAGTATAATACAAGCCCAAGGTATACATCACATTACATTAAATGGGGCTAATAAAGAAACCTCTATAAATTTCTGGCAAAAAATCCTTGGAATGAAGTTTATTTTTGAACAGCCAAATTTGGATGACTTAAATACTAATCACTTATATTTTGATTGTGGAGACGGTACTACTGTGACCATTTTTACAAACGAAAACATAATTCCAGACAAACAAAAAATAAAGAATGAATGTGGGGGTGTTCACCATGTTGCTTTTTGGGTAAGTCAAAGCACTATTCGTATAGCTGAAAAAAATTTAAATGAAAATGGCTTTGCAAATACAGGTATTAAAGATAGGGGATTTATGGATTCAATT
>QBZS01000029.1:0-17323 GCA_003279355.1 SAR116 cluster bacterium AG-335-N04 | reverse complement strand
TTCAACTAATTGTTGCTTTATTTATTCTTTGGTCTATCCTTAAGTTGAATATATCCATCTTCTTACCAAACCCCAAGATCTCCTGTGTGGAACCAACCATCTTCAAATGCTTCATCAGTAGCTTTTTTATTTTTATAATAACCTTTCATTGTGATATTACCTTTAATAAGAACTTCTCCCAGAGACGTACCATCCTTTGGGACGTCTTTGTTAGCTTCCGGGTCTGTGATTTTCATATTTTCCTGAACTGAATACACTACACCTTGCCTTGCTTTTAATCTTGCTTGTTCAGATGCGTCTAATTCATTCCATTCAGGATGCCACGCGCATACCACTGCTGGTCCATAAATTTCTGTTAAGCCATATACATGAATAACTTCAATTCCACACGAAGCCATTTTACTTAATACAGCCTCTGGGGGAGGTGCGCCAGCTGTCATCATTCTAATATTTTTTTTAAGAGAAATATTATTTTGTAATAAATGATCAGCTACCATTTGCATAACTATAGGTGCACCACATAAGTGAGATACATTGTGTTTTTGAAAAGCTTCAACAATAAGCTCTCCTGCAGGTTGTCTCAGGCATACATGAGTACCCGCTCTTTCGGTAATTGTCCACGGGAAGCACCAACCATTGCAATGGAACATAGGCAAAGTCCACAAATATTTTGGATGCATAGGTAAATCCCAAGTAAGTGAATTACCAATTGCATTTAAATAAGCACCGCGATGATGATAGACAACTCCTTTTGGATTTCCAGTGGTGCCGGAAGTGTAATTTAATGCAATTGAATTCCATTCATCATTTGGAAGTACATGCTCAAAAGTAGTACCAGTAAAATTTTTTAATTCTGTTTCATAATCAAGGCAATTAACTTTATTCGCAAAATTTGATCTTTTATTACCAGCAACTTCATCAACAAATTCTATAACGGTAGGAGGATTTTTAAGATTTACTAGAGCCTTTTCTACAATAGGACTATACTCAGAATCATATATAAATAATTTAGCTTCGCCATGCTCAAGTATAAATCGAACAGTATGACTATCAAGTCTAGTATTTATTGCATTGAGAACACCTGTCGCCATTGGGATACCAAAATGACATTCCCACATTACTGGTATATTAGGAAGCATAACTGCAATAGTAGTTCCAGAATTAAAATTCTGATTTTTAATTAGATTTGCAAGTGCGTCACACCTTTGGCCAGCTTGCTTATAACTTAACTTATAGTCGTTATATTCAATGGCTGTTTGATTTGGAAACGTCTTTCTAGTTCTTTCAAGAAATGATAAAGGGCTTAAAGAAGCAAAATTTGCTTGATTTTTTCTTAAACCATCTTCAGATATAGACATAGTTGATTTCCTCCTAATATTATTCATAATAGTAAGGCTAAGTTTTATCAACTATGAAAAATTAATCTGGAGTTTAAAAATGCCATATACGTCTCCCTTAGAGGATACAAAATTTGTTTTAGAGAATCTTTTACCTGCTCATGACGACCTAGATGAAACTACTATCGATGCCGTACTTTCTGAAGCAGGTAAACTAGCGGATAATTACTTAGCACCACTAAACCATTTTGGAGATAAAAATAACCCTACTTTAAGACAAGATCACGAAGTTGAAACACCCAAAGGATTTAGCAATGCTTTTTCGCAAATTGCGAAAGGTGGGTGGATTGGCGTTGCAAGTGATGCAAATTATGACGGAATGGGACTACCTTCTAGAATGAGCGCAGCTATAAATGAATATTGGCATGGGGCGAATATGTCATTTGCTTTATGTAGTCTTCTAACTCAAGGGTTGATAGACGCATTTACACTTGTTGGAACAGAAGAAGAGAAGAGTACGTATTTACCAAAGTTTAACTCTGGTGAATGGACAGGGACTATGAATTTAACAGAGCCACAATCTGGTACAGATTTAGCTACAATTAAAACTAAAGCTGAGCATGATGGTGAGAACTGGAGAATTAAAGGTCAAAAAATTTATATAACGTATGGTGAACACGATATGTCTAAAAATATCATCCATTTAGTTCTTGCCAGAACTGAGGGGGCACCTCAAGGTATTAAAGGTATATCTACATTTATAATTCCAAAATTTCTTAAAGATGAAAGTGGTAATTATACCATAAGAAACGACCTGAAATGTATTTCTATTGAACATAAAATGGGTATCAAAGCTAGTCCAACTGCTGTTATGGCATATGGTGAGAACGAGGGTGCTGTTGGATATATGTTAGGAGAAGAAGGTAGAGGTATTGAATATATGTTCATTATGATGAATAGAGCAAGGTTTGACGTTGGACTTCAAGGAATGGCAATTTCAGAAGCAGCAAGACAAAAGGCTCTAGAGTATGCCAATACCAGAATACAAGGTACCCCAATTAATCGAGAAAAAGGTACTCCTATTATTGGTCATGGGGATGTGAAAAGACTACTTTTATCAATGAGAAGCTTAACTGAAGCAATGAGAGCTTTAATTTTAGTTTCTTCTGAAATCATGGAAAGAGCCCACAATGGAGATAATAAATCCATAATGAGAGAAGGCTTCTTGATACCTATAATAAAAGGATGGTCAACAGAGTTAGCTCAAGAAGTTACAAGTAATGGAGTTCAAATTCATGGAGGAATGGGGTTTATTGAAGAGACTGGCGCTGCTCAATATATGAGAGATGCAAGGATTTTACCTATATATGAAGGTACAAATGCCATACAAGCCAATGATTTTATGTTTAGAAAAACAATAAGAGATAACGGGAAAGCAGCCAAAGAACTATTAGATGAAATTAAATTCGATTGTGACGATAATTTTGAAATGTCTCAAATGGTTACTTTAACTTCAAAATCTTTAGATTACATTCTAGAAAACAGGGATGATCAAGAAATGCTTTCATGTATTAGTTTTGATTATTTGATGGGATATGGTTATTTAGTTGGAGGTTGGTTAATGGATAAAGCAAAAAGAAGCGCAAAAGAGCAATTGTCCAAAACATCTATAAATGAAATATTTTTAAAAAGTAAAATTGTATCAGCAGAATTTTATGATTTTCATATACTGCCCAGAATAGATTATCACCTTAAAGTTGTAATGAAAGGTGCAAAAGTTGTTCAGACGGCAAATGATTCTTTTATTTAACAAGTGCATTATAAAAAATTTTTAAATAAATTATATTTAGTTAAATAAGTATCTGAAAATGTTTGTTTTATTTTTTTTAAATTTTTATTCAACTTTAGGTTGATTTAAATAGTTTTTTGGATAGCCTATAGAGAATGTAGTGGGGGCTACTTTTTTCTAAGTTTGATCTCATCATTAAAATTTTGATTTAAGTAATTTACTTAAAAGTAAACATGAATTGTAATATTTATAATGGGTTTTAAATTAAAGGTGAAAATGTCAAACTATCCAGATACTAAAATTTACAACACTCTCCCAAAAATTCTTAAGCATAAAGCTGATACTATTCCAGATACTGTTGCATTAAGAGATAAAGATTTAGGGATATGGAATGAGATAACTTGGAAGCAATATAATGATAGAGTATCTTATCTGGCGCTAGGACTTGCAAAAAAAGGGTTTAAAGCTGGAGATGTAATTGGTCTAATTGGAGATAACAAACCTTCTTGGTTATTCTTTGAAATTGCTGCACAAGCTGTTGGAGGAATGAGCTTAGGTATTTATAGAGACACTCTTGATGAAGAAGTTGGTTATTTAATGAATGCTGCAAAAGTAAATTTTGTTTATGCAGAAGATCAAGAACAAGTAGATAAAATATTCACTATCAAAAGACCTAAAAATAATCAAATTAAAATATTTTATGACGATAGTCGTGGCCTTAAAGAATTAAGTGATCCAAATATTACTGACATGATTGTATTAATAAATGAAGGTGAGGCAATAGCGGCTAAAGATCCTGAAAAATATAATAAAATGATTGATAAGATTTCAGGTGAACAAAATGCAATTTTATGCACAACATCTGGAACAACATCCAACCCTAAATTAGCAATGCTACCTGGGGGCAAGTTTGTTGAACATGCAATAAGATATTTAAATGTTGATCCTAAAACGATAAATGATGAATATGTGTCTGTGCTTCCATTTCCTTGGATAATGGAACAAACATATGGGGTTGGTTTTAATATTGTCGCCGGTATGAAAGTTAACTTTCCTGAGCGCCCTGAAACTGCAATGGAGGACATGCGTGAAGTCGGGCCTACATTTATGCTTGGAGCACCTAGATTGTGGGAACAAATTGCTGCTGATATGCGTTCTAGAATATTAGACGCTCCTAAGATCACACAATGGCTTTTTAATGTCATGGTTGAAAGGGGCTTAAAGGCAGTTGATCAGGGAAAAAGAGATTTTCTTGCAGACAAACTGCTATTCTCATCTTTAAAAGATAGACTTGGCTTTAGTAAAATTACTTCTGCTGCAACTGGCGGATCTGCAATCGGTCCTGAAACCTTTAAGTTTTTTTTAGCTATGGGCATTCCACTAAGACAACTTTATGGACAAACAGAACTAATGGGAGCATACACCCTTCAAGACATTCCTAGAGGCACAATGGATTGTGAAACTGTAGGTGTTCCTTTTCCTGATTGTGAAATTAAAATTATGGATCCAGACCCTAACGGCTTGGGAGAAATTATCACAAAACATCCGAGTATGTTTTCTGGATATTTTAATAATCAAAAAGCATATAAAGACACGATAAAAAAAGGTTGGATGTATACTGGTGATGCCGGTTACTTTGATGACAAAGGAAGGTTAAATGTCCTTGATAGGGTTAATGATATTGCTATCAAATCAGATGGTGTTAAATTTTCTCCACAAAACATAGAAAACAAACTTAAGTTTTCACCTTATGTAGGTGAGGCAGTCATTATTGGATCTGAAAAACCTTACTTAACTGCGATTATATGCATAAGATTTTCAATTGTTTCAAAATTAGCAGAGAAATGGCAATTAGCATTTACGTCTTATACTGGATTAGCTGCAGACAAAAAAATATATGCTCTTATTGAAGAAGAAATTTCAAAAGTAAATGAGCAACTACCAGATAATACTAAAATTGCAAAATTCTTGTTGTTGTTTAAAGAATTAGAAGCTGATGATGGCGAGTTAACAAGGACTAGAAAAGTACGAAGAAGTGTTATTAATACTAGATACAAAGATATTATAAAAGATTTGTATTTAGATAAAGATACAGCTTCTATTAATACTGAGTTTACCCTAGAGGACGGAAGAAAAAGTAAAATCAGCGCGACTATGGAAATTAGGCATTTAATTAAAACAAAAGATTTAAATATTAAAAAATCCACACCTAAAGTTAAAAAATCCAGTAAGGGCAAAAAATAAATGAGTTTAGAAGATTTAAAAAATATACCTTATGGTAAAACAGCGATAGAACTCAAAAATATTTTTCTTGCTTTTGGCGGTGTTAAAGCATTAACGGATGTTTCATTTGAAGTTAAAAAAGGGGAAGTGTTTGCAATTATCGGCCCAAATGGCGCTGGTAAATCTTCAATGTTAAATGTTATTAATGGTTTTTATAAACCTACTAGCGGTACTATAAATTTTGCAGGTACGGATAGAGGTGAAATGGAACCAGAATTTGCGGCCAAAAGCGGTATTGCAAGGACTTTTCAAAATATTGCTCTTTTTAAGGGTATGAGTACACTAGACAATTTAATGACTGGCAGATTATTAAAACAAAAGCAAAATTTCTTAATGCAAGCGCTTTATTTTGGCCCCGCAGAGAAAGAAGAAGAAGAACATCGTGAACAAGTTGAACGAGTGATAGATTTCCTTGACTTACAATCGATTAGACGTACTCCTGTTGGCTCACTTCCGTATGGTTTACAAAAAAGAGTTGAGCTTGGAAGAGCATTGGCTATGGAGCCTGAAATACTTTTACTTGATGAACCTATGGCTGGAATGAATGTAGAAGAAAAACAGGATATGAGTAGGTTTGTATTAACAGTCAACAATGAATTGAAAACAACTATAGTTCTAATTGAACATGATATGGGTGTTGTTATGGATATCTCAGACAGAATTGTGGTCTTAGACTATGGCAAAAAAATTGGATCTGGTTTACCTAATGAAATTAGAAGCAATAAGGCAGTAATCGACGCCTATCTAGGAGTTGCTGACGATGAGTAAGGAATTTGATTTATGAGTGTAGAATTATTAAATTTTATTGAGACTGTACTTAACGGGCTAATGTCTGGGGTAATGTATTCATTAGTTGCTCTCGGTTTTGTTTTGATTTTTAAAGCATCGGGTGTTTTTAATTTTGCTCAAGGTGTTTTTGCTCTTTTTGCTGCGCTTACTCTTGTTGGCTATCAAACAGGTCAAGTTCCGTTTGCTCATTTAATAAATGAGCTTTTTGGAACAAATTATCACAACTGGTATGCATCAATGCCAAATTTTTTAGCTATCATCTTGACTATGATTACAATGATTGCTCTAGCATGGATTATAGAACGGCTCGTTCTCAAGCATCTTGTAAATCAGGATCCTATAATTTTGTTTATGGCTACAATTGGCTTGGCTTTTGCCTTAGAAGGTGTTGGAGATTTAATGTGGGGTTCCGATGTGAAGGTTTTAGATGTTGGAATACCAAGTGGCGGGTCAGTATGGTTGGAAGAGGCTACAATAGGACTTGCGGCTGAAGGTAGTGATTATTATGGAATGTATATTGACGTTCTGAACGTTTGGGCAACTGTAATTGCTGTGATCTTGGTTATTACATTAGCTCTTTTTTCTCAATATACCAAAACTGGAAGAGCTTTAAGAGCAGTAGCTGATGACCATCAAGCTGCTTTATCAGTTGGTATTTCTCTTAGAACAATTTGGATACTTGTTTGGGCAATTTCAGGGTTCATTGCTATGGTAGCTGGTATTATGTGGGGAACAGAGTCTGGTGTACAATTTTCTCTATCCCTTATTGCATTAAAAGCTTTACCAGTTCTTATATTAGGTGGCTTTACTTCCATTCCAGGTGCAATTATTGGAGGACTATTAATAGGTGTTGGTGAAAAACTAGCTGAAATTTATATTGGTGGATACTTTGAAACAGGAGCATTAGAAAATTGGTTTGCCTATGTTATGGCATTAGTATTTTTGTTATTTCGTCCACAAGGTTTGTTTGGCGATAAAATTATCGAGAGGGTTTAAGTTCTATGCTTTACAAAGAAACTGGTCAGTACAAGTCTACATATAAATCAGACCATGCCATATTTCCTCTCATACAGGACAAAATTGCTTTTAGCACTTTAATGTTCATTGCTTTTTTAATAATTCCATTTGTTATTAATAGTTATTGGGAAAAAGCTATTCTGGTTCCGTTCCTAATTTTTTCACTTGCAGCAATAGGTCTGAATATTTTGACAGGATATTGTGGTCAAGTTTCTCTTGGAACTGGTGGGTTTATGGCAGTAGGAGCTTTTTCGACCTACAAAATAATGACTTATTTTCCTGATCTAAATATAATGATCATTGTCCTAATTTCAGGACTTATAACGGCCGCTGTTGGAATTCTCTTTGGATTACCTTCATTACGGATAAAAGGTTTTTACTTAGCTGTTGCTACACTCGCATCTCAATTTTTTCTTGTTTGGCTTTTTAATAAAGTTCCATGGTTTTATAATTACTCTGATACTGGTCAAATAACTGTATCAGAAAGGTTGATGTTTGGTATTCCAGTTACTGGGGCTACCGCTCCTCCGTATGCCACATACTTATTTTGTCTTATTTTAGTAGTTTTACTTGGGTTTGCTGCAAAAAACTTAATTAGAAGTAAAATGGGACGATCTTGGATGGCCATAAGAGACATGGATATTGCCGCAGAAATTATTGGGGTCCCCCCGCTTAAAACTAAATTATCTGCATTTGCAATAAGTTCTTTTTATATTGGTGTGGCTGGTGCATTATATTTTGCAGTTTTTCTAGGAGCAATAGAAGTAACAGAGTCATTTGACATTATGACAATTTCATTTCCAGTATTATTTATGATAATTATTGGGGGACTTGGGTCTATGTTAGGTTCATTTTTAGGTGCAGCTTTTATTGTTACGCTCCCAATTGGTTTAAAATTTATTATGGTTGACTTAGTTGGCCTATCAGCAGTTACAGCTAAACATTTTGAAATAACAATCTGGGGATTGTTAATGATTATTTTTCTAATTGTGGAGCCTCACGGCCTTGCAAGACTTTGGTCCATCGCAAAAGAAAAGTTAAGACGATGGCCTTTTCCCTACTAAATGGTATTTAGTAGATTATATTAATTTTTTCTCTAAGGGAGGATCTAATGAGAATAAAACAACTTTTGATTGGAATAACAGCTTCTGTTATTGCTATTTCTAGTTATGTAGAAATTGCAATTGCTGATCTAAAATTTCCAATGTTGGTTTACAGAACAGGAGCTTACGCACCTAATGGTATTCCAAACGCTGATGGTTTTGTAGACTACTACAAAATGATTAATGCCAGAGATGGTGGTATCGGTGGTGAGAAAATCTTTCACCCTGAGTGTGAAACTGGTTATAAAACCCAGGTAGGCGTAGAGTGTTACGAAAAAAATAAAAAAGACGCTATGGTTTTCCAACCAATGTCTACAGGTATTACATACCAATTAATTCCTAAAGCAACAGCTGACGGTGTTACTGTTTATTCTACAGGATACGGAAGAACATCTGCTGCTAATGGTAAAGTTTTTAAATGGATATTTAACGCACCTGTTACTTACTGGGATGGAGCTTCAATTGCTGTAAGACATATACTGAAAAATAATTTTGGTAATATTAAAGGTAAGAAAATTGCACTTGTTTACCATAACTCTGCATATGGTAAAGAGCCTATCAGAACTCTACAAACTCTAAGTAAAAAACATGGCTTTAAGCTAATGTTATTACCTGTTGACCATCCTGGACAAGAGCAAAAGGCTACTTGGTTAAAAATACGTAAAGCTCGACCTGATAACGTCCTTATGTGGGGATGGGGTGTGATGAACCAAGTTGCTGTTAAGTCTGCTGCATCTATTAAGTTTCCAATGGATAAATTTATTGGAATTTGGTGGTCTGGTTCTGAAAATGATGTTTTACCAGCTGGACAAGGTGCACATGGTTATAAGTCTCTAACTTTTAATGCTCCTGGAGATTCTTATCAAGTACATAAAGATATCAAGAAATATGTTCATGATAAGGGAGAAGCTTCTGGTGACGGATCTCACTTTGGAACAGTCTTATACAATAGAGGGTTATTCCAAGCAATGGTTCAAGTTGAAGCTGCTGTAGTTGCACAAAAAATTCATGGCACATCAAAGATTACACCTGCTATGTATAGAGATGGTATGGAAGCAGTTAACTTAAGTGCTAAGAGAATGGAAGAATTAGGTTTCAAAGATTTCGCTCCTCCATTTAAAAACACTTGCGAAAACCATGGTGGTAGTGGACTTGCTGCAGTTCAGCAGTGGGATGCTAAAGCTAAAAAGTGGAATATGATTACTGAGTATATGTATGGTGACTCTGACGTAGTTCAAAAGTTAATAGCGGAAGACTCTTCTAAATATGCTGCTGAGCAAAAAATTGCTGAGCGTTGTAACTAAAATAATTGAGAGCCTAATCGTATTAGGCTCTCTTTTACATATGGGAAAATGAGATGGATGACATTAAAGTAACTAAAAATAAAGAGTCTAGTACTATAGAAAATATTTTAATAGTTAATAATATAGAGGTTGTTTACAGCCACGTTATTCTTGTTTTGAAAGGTGTAAGTTTAAAAGTTAAAAAGGGAGGAATAACAGCTTTACTTGGCGGTAATGGTGCTGGCAAAAGTACAACTCTTAAATCTATATCAAATTTGTTAGCATCAGAAAGAGGAGAAGTTACGAAAGGTTCTGTAACATTTAGTAATCAATATATACATGACCTTGATCCGGCCCAATTAGTTAAAAGGGGCGTCATTCAGGTTATGGAAGGAAGACATTGCTTTGAGCATTTAACAGTTGAAGAAAATTTACTTACCGGCGCTTACACTAGAAGTAACAATAAGGAAGTTAAAGATGACTTAGAAAGAGTATACAACTACTTTCCTAGACTTCGAGATAGAAGAACTTCTTTGGCAGGCTACACTTCTGGTGGTGAACAACAAATGATAGCTATTGGAAGGGCTTTGATGGCTCACCCAACAATGATATTACTAGACGAACCTTCGATGGGACTTGCTCCTCAACTTGTTAAACAAATATTTGAAATAGTAGCTGAAATAAATAGAAAAGAAGGTGTAACTATTTTATTAGCAGAACAAAATACTAATGTAGCACTTCAGTACGCAGAATATGCCTATATTTTAGAAAATGGTCGAGTTGTTATGGAAGGTTCTGCAGAGTCAATGAGAGATAATGAAGACGTAAAAGAATTTTATCTGGGCATTTCTGGAGAAGGCCGACAATCATTTAAAGATGTTAAACAATATCGAAGACGTAAAAGATGGTTGTAAGAAAAAATGATAAAAAATAAATTTTTTGATGATTTAGAAGTACGTTCTAAAGATGAAAGAATTTCAGATCATTTAAAAAAATTAAATAAGTTAATTGAAAAAGCAAAACAAAATAAAAATCAATTAATGAGATTTAATGTTGTAATTGAAGATCTAGATGATCTTAGTCAAATTCCTTTATTAAGAAAATCCGATTTAATTGACAAACAATCTAAGCAACCACCTTTTGCTGAATTAAATGTAAGTGAAATTAGAGATTTTGCCCATATATACCGATCTCCTGGGCCAATATATGATTTGGATGGCCATTCACAAAATTGGTGGAGATTTGCCAGGGCATTACATGCAGCTGACTTTAGATATGGTGATATAATTCAAAATTGTTTTTCTTACCATTTCACTCCAGCAGGAGCGATGTTTGAAGAAGCTGCAAAAATTTTAAAATGTACAGTTATTCCAGCTGGTGGAGAGAATACAGATATGCAGGTAGAAGTTATGCAAGATATCGGAACTTCAGCTTATGTCGGTGTACCAGACTTTCTAAAAATAATTTTAGAAAAGGCTGATGAAAAGAAAATATCACTTTCAAAACTTACAAAAGCAATGGTAACTGGTGGACCATTATTTCCAGCAGTGGCACAAAATTTCAAAGACCGTAACATTCAAGCAAGACAATGTTATGGAACTGCTGATTTAGGCCTTGTTGCTTATGAAGCTGCTGAAAGTGAAGGAATGGTAATTGATGAAGATGTAATATTAGAAATAGTTAAGCCTGGTACTGGAAAACCTGTAAAAGACGGTGAAGTAGGAGAAGTTGTTGTAACTGTTCTTAATAATTATGAATTACCAATTATTAGATTTGCTACAGGTGATCTATCCGCAATAATGGACGGTGTAAGTATTACTGGTAGAACAAATAAAAGAATTAGAGGTTGGATGGGAAGAGCTGATCAAACCACAAAAGTGAGAGGTATGTTTGTACAACCATCTCAAGTCAATAAAATTCTTGAAAATCTGAAAATTGATAATGAAGCTAGAATGATAATAAGCAGGTCTAATGATAAAGACGAACTGCTACTTAAAGTAGAATCCAACATAACAAACAGCTCAGAAATTGAAATAATGAAACAAAAAATTTCAGATGAAATTAAAAATGTAATTAATTTAAGAGGAACTTTAGAAATAGTTCCCGTAAATAGTTTACCTAATGATGGAAAAGTGATAGACGATACTCGTAATTTTGGAGAATAAAAATGAAAATTGAAAATGTTAAAGCAGTTATAACTGGTGCTGGAAGTGGTCTTGGAGAAGGCACGGCAAGATACTTAAAGGATAGAGGAGCAAAACTTCTATTAATAGACTTAAACGCCGACGGTCTAAAAAAAGTAGCTAAAGAAACAGATTCTAAATATTTCGTTGGAGATGTTTCAAACGAAGAAGAAATGAAAAAAGCAATTGAAGATTTTGATGGCATTAATTGCTTAATTAATTGTGCTGGAATAGCTGTTGGAGCTAAAGTTGTATCCAGTAGAGGGATGCATGATTTAAGTTTGTTTGAAAAAGTTCTCAAAGTAAATTTAATTGGTAGCTTTAATATGCTTAGGTTGTGCGCTGACAAAATGCAGGCTAATCAACCTGACCACGAAGATGAAAAAGGGGTGGTTATAAATACAGCTTCAGTTGCAGCTTACGACGGACAAGTGGGCCAAGCAGCTTACTCAGCATCAAAAGGTGGTATTGTTGGAATGACTTTACCTATTGCAAGAGAGTTGGCCTCAAATGGTATAAGAGTTAATACAATTGCTCCTGGTTTATTTGCCACTGCTATGTTGTCAGGCATGAGTGATGAAGTACAAAAAAGCTTAATCGCAACTACTGTTTTTCCAAAACGTCTAGGTACACCTCTAGAATATGCGATGTTAGTCGAAAGTGTTATAACTAATGTATTATTAAATGGTGAAACAATCAGACTTGATGGGTCGGTTCGTTTAGCTCCTAGATAAAAGCATTTTAAGTAAATTTCATTAATGATATTAAAGCCAAAATATTTTGAAGATTTTGAAGTCGGTTTAACCTTTGAGTCTGAACCCTCTTTCATTTCTAAAAAAGAAATTATTGATTTTGCTTCAAAATACGATCCTCAATCTTTTCATTTAGATGAAAAAGCTGCAAATAATGGTCCATTTGGTCAACTTACTTCAAGTGGCTTCATGACTTTAGGTAAATCTTTTACACAAATATTTGAAATGGGAGTTTATGACGGAACAAGTATGGGAGCTTGGGGTATTGACGAATTAAGATGGACAAAACCAGTATATCCAGGTGACTATTTGAAAACAAAAATAGAAGTCCTGGAAGCAAAAAAATCAACTAAGAATCCAAAACGAGGCACAGCTAGGTTAAAACATACTGTTACTAATCAAAATAATGAGATTGTTATGACTTGGATATCTAATCAAATGCTAAGAACTAAAAGATAAATTAAAAGCCTTTTATAAAAAAGCTTTCATAGCAGCTATTAAAGCAACTCCATAAATTACCATAAATATTAATAATGTATTGATTGAGAACCCCTTCATAAATGAGGCTTTAGCTAATTGTGAGGCTTGAAATATTAAATCTGGCCAGGTATAGGACACAAAGTCACCCTGGGTAAAAATTACTTTAATTTTTCCATTGGCATCCACTACAGGTAATCTTCTAAACCTATCATTTGACATTATCCTTAACCAATCAACTACATCATCATTCTCATTGGCAACCCTCGGATTGAGGGTCATTATATCCTCTAATTTAGTTGTTTTGGGAGACATATTGTTATTTACCAATTTCTTTACAATATCTCGTTCAGTCACAATTCCGACAACTTTATCTTTACTATCTACAATTACAACTGAACCATAATTTTTATCAGCCATAACAGCAATTGCTTGGGATACTTTATCTTTACCTAAAAAAGTAACTGGTTTTGGTTTAGTTTTAAATTCTGGTCTATCTACTAGACGACCACCTTTGCGAGTTTCCAATTTTTACCTCTTATATTTTATCAGGATTTTATCTCAATATAATACTTATTATAATATAGACAAGTTAAAGAAATATTACTTTATATAAAAATTTTAAGTGTTATGGGTTATCCAACCCGAATAACCCTCATCCATACTAAAAACATTTTTAAATCCATGATGACTGAAAAAATTTGCAGCAGATTGACTTGAATGACCATGATAACAGTAAATCAAAATTATTTCATTTTTATCTTTATCTTGGAGAAAACTATCGATATTTAAATCTTCAACATGAATAGCCTTTTCAATATGACCTTTTGAAAATGAGCTGTGATCTCTTATATCAATTAAGATTAAATCATCATTTTTAATAAGATTTTTTGCTTCTTTTATTGAAATGCATTCGAAAGACATTCTTGTTTACAAAGCCTCAATAATTACTGCTATTCCCTGACCTCCACCAATACACATAGTTGCAAGACCATATTTACCTTTACGCTTTCTTAATTCATAAACAAGTTTTGTCATAATTATTGCTCCTGTTGCGCCTACTGGATGACCTAGGGCAATTGCACCGCCATTCACATTTACTATTTCAGGGTCTAGGCCTAATTGTTTATTAACAGCACATGCTTGAGCTGCAAACGCTTCATTTGATTCAATTAAATCTAAATCTGATACATTTAACCCTGCTTTGTTTAATGCCATTTTTGAAGCTGGAACTGGTCCCATACCCATTTCATCAGGGTCAACACCACCAAATCCATACGAAACAATCCTGGCTAATGGCGTACCTTTTCTGGCCTTATTTTCATTAGCAAGGATCAAGGCTGACGCACCATCATTAATTCCAGAAGCATTACCAGCTGTAACCACTCCATCTTTTTTAAAAGCCGTTCTCAGACTAGATAAAGTATCTATGCTAGTATCTGGCTTTGGATGCTCATCTACTTCAAAAATTTCAATTCCTTTTCTAGTCTTTATTTCAATTGGTAATATTTGCTCTTTAAAAGATCCATTATCAATTGCCTTGCTAGCTCTTTGTTGACTACTTAAAGCAAATTGATCTTGCATGTCTCTACTGATTTGATATCTGCTTGATATATTTTCAGCCGTAATACCCATATGACCATGACCAAATGGATCATGTAATGCACCGAGCATCATATCATGGACTTTTCCGTCTCCCATTCTTGATCCCCAACGAAACCCCTCTACAATATGTGCCCCATTAGACATAACTTCTACACCTCCAGCTATTGATATTTTCGCATCTCCTAGTATTAATAGTTGAATAGCACTTACAATAGCCTGAAGTCCTGAGCCACAAAGTCTATTTACTGTTAACGCTGCGGATTCTTTACTCATACCAGCTTGAAGAGCTATAACTCTACTTACGTACATATCTCTCGGCTCAGTATGAATTACATTCCCAAAAACAGCGTGTTCAACCTCGTCAGCATCATACCCAGATCTTGTAATGGCATCTTTAGCGACCAAAGTACCCAAATCTACCGGGCAATAACTCTTCAGTGTACCCCCAAATCCACCAATTGCAGATCTGTTTGCAGACATTATATACACATCATTCATAATACTTTCCTCCAAGATAATCTCTATTCTAATTTGTTAAAACTAAATCTAAATTTCCTAATACTTCAAAAAATTTATTAACTCTACCTTCATCAACATCCTTAATATTAGACGGTTTCCAGTTTGGTTTTCTGTCTTTATCAACGAGCATTGCTCTAACACCCTCAAAAAAATCACCAATTTCCAGACAACGCTGAACCATTCTATATTCCATTATCAATTCATCCTTTAGAGTCATTTTACTAGCATCTCTAATTTGCTTTAAAGAAATTTTTAATGATGTAGGTGACTTATGTTTTAATTCTTCGAATTGAGCTTTTAAGAATTCATTTCCAGTTATTGAGAGAGATTCACATTTTTCAAAAATTTGTTCAATTGTATCAAATGAAAATGCATCCTTAATAATATTTTCATTTGTTATTAAGACACTGTCTTCTGTATTTGGATTTGAAGAGAGGCTATTAATAATACTATCAACTTTGGCATTCGTACTTGGTGAAGAAGAAATTAACATTTTTTTTAAATTTCCTATTTCACTTGAAGAAACATGGTGAGTTATGAGTTTAAGTTTCATAAGATCATATGCTTTAATTCTTGCCCCAACTAGAGACAGCCAAGCTCCTATTCCTTTATCCAACTGACCTAACAACCATCCACCTCCTACATCAGGAAACAAACCAATAGCTGTTTCAGGCATTGCAAACATAGTCTTTTCAGAAGCTACGACGTGACTTCCGTGCATTGATACTCCTACTCCACCACCCATGGTGTATCCATTGATTAATGATATAAATGGTTTTTTAAAATTACTAATTTTAAAATTTAAAGTATATTCATCATAAAAAAATGACTGGGATAAGTTAGTGGGTGGGCCTCCATTTTCTAAGACTTCTTTTCTTAATTTAATAACATCACCACCTGCACAAAATGATTTATCACCTGCTCCCTCAATGATTACACAATTTGTGTGTTCACTTATTTCCCAAGAGTTTAGATATTTATTTATTTTTTGGACCATCGGATAAGTTAGGGCATTCAATCTATCTGGCCTGTTTAATGTTATTATTCCAACCCCATTTTCTTCAGTAAATATAACTTCTTCTGACATTGTTAATTTATCCTTTATTAATTTAATTACTTTTTAAGTCTCTTGAAATAATTACTCTCATTATTTCATTTGTTCCTTCTAATATCTGATGCACCCTTAAATCTCTTACTAGTCTCTCTAAAGGAAAGTCTTTTAAATACCCATAACCACCATGAATTTGGAGTGCCATATCACATATTTCTGAACAAATATCAGTTGCATATCTTTTGGCCATAGCGCAAAGTTTAGTAGCTTTACTATCATGAGTATCAAGACTACGCGCAGCTCTTAAAACCATTAATCTAGCTGCTTCTAATTCGGTTGCCATATCTGCTAGTTTGAATTGAGTAACTTGAAATTGATCAATAGATTTTCCGAATTGCTTCCTTTCTGCCGAGTAGCTAATTGATGCTTCTAAAGCTGCTCTTGCTCCACCCAATGAACAAGCTGCAATATTCACTCTACCTCCATCAAGACCTTTCATTGCTATTTTAAATCCATCTCCCTCATTCCCAACTAAGTTATCAATTGGAATTTCACAATTATCAAAATTAACCATGGATGTATGCTGACTATTCCATCCCATTTTTTTTTCTTGTTTTCCAAATGATAAACCTTTTGTTCCTTTTTCTACTAGCAGACAAGAAACCCCATTTGCTCCTTCTTCACCTGTACGGCACATGACAGCAAAAACATCACTAGTAGGACCACCCGATATAAAACTTTTGGACCCATTTAATATATAGTGACTGTTCCCTTTTTTCGAGGCACTCGTTTTTAAAGCCACAGCATCTGATCCAGAACCTGGTTCAGTTAAACAGTAACTAGACATAATTTCCATTGTAGATAACTTATTTATAAATCTTTCTTTTATAGCATCTGATCCATGCGCATCTATCATCCATGTTACCATATTGTGTATCGATATATATGCAGCCGTAGAGACGCATCCTCTTGAAAGTTCTTCAAATATAATCGCAGCATCTAATCTACTTAGACCCGAACCTCCATGTGATTCATTCACATATATTGCTGCCAAACCTAGTTCAGCAGCTTTTTTTAATGTCTCTACTGGGAATATCTCGTTTTGATCCCAATCAGCAGCATAAGGCATAAGCTC
>QBZS01000028.1:0-18204 GCA_003279355.1 SAR116 cluster bacterium AG-335-N04 | reverse complement strand
ATTTTTTAACTTATTAGATATTACTAATTGCCACGAATCGTTAATTTTATTATTTTTTTTATATTAAATTTATAAAAAAAGATAACATAGTGTACTTAAGGTTATAATATCAGATCTCTTATTAAGCTATATTTTTGATTCTAACTGATAATCTAGATAACTTTCTCGAAATAGTATTTTTTTTAAAAATACCTTTAGTCACAGATCTGTGCATCTCTGGCTGTGCGACAATAAAAGCTTTTTCGGCCAATTCTTTGTTATCTTTTTCTATAGCTAACTCAACTTTTTTTATAAATGACCTAACTCTGTTTTTTCTTACTTTATTAACAACTTCCATTTTGGAATTACGTCTTATTCTTTTTTTAGCTGAAATGTGATTAGCCATTATTATATCCTAATAAAATTATTAAGAGTGGATTAGTTTTTTTTAATTTAAATGTCAAGTTAAATAAGAAATTTTGTTTGTTTCCGGTGATCCTAAATTTGACAATTATTGCAATAAAATGTTGAGCGATTACTTATTATACTAACTGAAATTAAGCACTTACATTTATTACAAATTTTATTTTTTTTACCATAAACTTCAAGGTTTTGAAAAAAGTAACCAAGTTTTCCATTGGGTTGCAAGTGATTTTGGAGGGTTGTTCCACCCACATTAATTGATTTTTTTAAAACTTCTATTGTAGCTCTAATAATTGATTTTATTTCTTCATTATTTAGAGTTTTTGCGCTCCTGTAGGGATTCACTTTTGCTATAAACAAAATTTCGCTGGCATAAATATTCCCTATACCTGCAATAACACTTTGGTCCATAAGAGTATCTTTTATACATTTCATTTTTTTATCAAACATTGACTGTAAATAGCCAACATTAAAATTTTTTTCAAAAGGTTCAACGCCTAACTTTTTTAATAAGAAATGCTCATTAATTTCTTTTTTATGAAACAGGTCAATGAATCCAAATCTTCTTGGATCATTGTAGGTAATAAAATACTTCTTATCATTTTCAGATTTTATCGTCACTCTTACATGATCATGTTTAAAAATACTTTCAAAATTTTCTCTAATTTTTATTTGTCCACTCATTCCTAAATGAATAAGAAAAATATTATCTTTAATGGTAGGTATTAATATATATTTTCCTCTTCTAAAAGGTTGTTTGAAATAATCATTTTCTAAATCATGTTTCAAAGATTTTTTTATATTCCATCTTAAATCACTTCTAAGTACATCTACATCTTCAATTTTTGAGTTATAAACAATTTTAGATAAAGCCAGACGTACTGTTTCTACTTCTGGTAATTCTGGCATCTTTTATCCTTTTTTGTGTATCTTTAAATAAATTAAAAAAGTATATTTGATTTATCATATAGTAATTGGAATTATAATGTTAAATAAAGATGATCAAAAAATTGACTTTGGATACAAAACTGTAAAAAGATCTGATAAACAGAAATTAGTTAATAAAGTATTTGATTCAGTTGCTAGTAAGTACGATTTAATGAATGACCTTACTAGCTTTGGAATACATAGATTATGGAAAAATGATCTTATTAATTGGTTGGCACCTCAGAGAAATCAAAAATTAGCTGATATTGCCGGAGGTACTGGAGATATAGCTAAAAAATTTTTGAACGCAGGTGGAGGTAGTGCCTATGTGTATGATATAAACCAAGAAATGTTGAACACAGGTCAGAACAAAAGTAATACATCACAAAAAATAATATGGACTATTGCTAGTGCTGAAAATATTCCCGCAACCGAAGATTACTTTGAAAGAGCGACTATTGGATTTGGCTTAAGAAATATTACTGATAGAATTAAATGTTTAAAAGAAATATATCGTATATTAAAGCCTGGAGGTCGATTAATTTGTCTGGAATTTAGCCATGTAGAAAATGATGCGATCAAAAAATTGTATGATACCTGGTCATTTATTTTTATGCCCTCTATTGGCAAGAAAATTACAGGGGATAAAGATGCATATAATTATTTGGTTGAGTCTATAAGACAATTTCCTACCCAACCTGAGCTTGCTCAAATGTTTTCAGATGCTGGTTTTTCAAGAGTTAAATATAGGAATCTGTCAAATGGTATAGTTGCACTTCATTCTGGATGGAAAATTTAAATGCAAATAAAACAAAGGTTAGAATATCCAATATGGAAAACACCACACTTTTGCGTAGTAGGCCTTTTTGTTTTTTTTAAATTGGTGAGAGCAGGTACTTTAACGCTTTTAATTAATAAACCGTTTATTAATAAAAAATTAAATTTAACTTTAAAATTTTTAAATTTGCTCATTTATTCAGGAAATAAAGACGAAATAGGAAAAAAACTTCTCCGTTGTTTAATTAATTTAGGTCCAGGGTACATTAAGTTTGGGCAAGCTTTATCAACAAGGCCAGACTTGGTTGATAAAAAAACTTGCGAGTATTTAAAAAAATTACAAGATGATATCGAACCCTTTTCCAGTTCTATTGCAAAAAACATAATTGAGAAAGAAAATCATGACTCAATTGATAATATTTTTTCTTATTTTAATGAAAATCCTATTGCAAACGCATCTGTTGCTCAGGTACATACTGGTATTTTAAAAAGTGGTGAAACTGTTGCTATCAAAATACTTAAGCCAAATATCAAAGAAAAATTATTTAAAGACTTTATTTTTTTTACTGGGTATCAAAATGTCTTGAGATAGTTATCCCAAGTATTAAAAGACTAAAGCTTTCAAAAAATGTTGAGGTATTGTCAGAAGTTTCGTTAAACGAACTTGACTTAACATTAGAAGCATCCGCAGCAGAAGAACTTTCAGAAAACTTCAAAGATAACCCAAATTACAAGGTACCTAAAATTTACTGGGAATTTACTAGTAAAAACATACTCATTCTCGAGTACATACAGGGAATTCGAATTGATGATATAAATGCTTTAAAGAAAGCTAATCACAATATTAAAAAGATAACTGAGATAGGCACTGAAGTTTTTTTTCTTCAAGTATTTCGTGATGGTTTTTTTCATGGTGATATGCATCCGGGTAACATTTTAATTAATCCCAAAGGCGTTCTTATCCCAATTGATTTTGGTATTATGGGAAGGCTATCAAATAAAGATCGTCAATTTTTGGCTTTATTACTTACATATCTTCTTAATAAAAATTATAGAAAAGTCGTAGAGATACATTCAGAGGCAAATATGTTAGGAAAAGATATTTCTCATGATCATCTCGCACAAGCTATAAGAGCAATTTGCACACCAATATTAAACAAGCCTATAGGTGAAGTCTCTCTAGCCAAATTATTGGGACAGATAATAGGTTTATCTAAAGAATTTAATATTGAAGTACAACCCCAGTTTACTTTACTTCAAAAAACTATGTTAATGGCAGAGGGAACAACAAGACAAATTAATCCTGATATTAATATGTGGTACTTATCTGCTCCTCTTATTGATAAATGGATAAATGATACTCATGATCCTTTTAAAATTTTGGAAGAGTGGTTTCATAAAAATAAGTTGGCCTTGTTAAAAATACCTGAAATTATTGTTGAAATTGAGAGAATTTTAACAAAAAAATGAAAAAATTCATTTTAAATTCAATAATTATAATATACTATTTTAAATTTTTTTGGTAATTGATTTAATGAATAATATCTCACAGCTCATTTCCTTACTTGGTGGAACAGGATTAGTGGCAGAAAAACTAAAAATAAAGCCATCAGCAGTTTCAAACTGGAGAAAACTCAATAGAATTCCCAAAAATAAACTAAACGCTATATTGTCACTAAGCTTACAACACAACATTAACACTGAAGATTTTTTACCAAGCCATAATTTTGATAATTTAAATTTTAAAATACTTTTAATTATATGTGGGGGAATAGCGTCATATAAATCTCTTGAAATAATTAGATTAGTGAAGAAGGCAAACATTGATCTTGATGTTGTAATGACTAGGTCAGCTCAAAGATTCATTACTCCTTTACTGGTAACAAACTTAAATGAAAAAAAATGTTATACTGATTTATTTTCTGTTGAGGATGAATCAAAAATGAACCACATCATGCTTGCTAGAAAACCAGACTTGATTTTAGTTGCTCCTGCTACAGCAAATATTATGGCAAAACTTGCTAATGGAATAGCAGATGATCTTGCAAGTACAATTTTGCTTGCATCATTTTCTCAAATAATTTTAGCGCCATCTATGAACCCTGTTATGTGGAGCAACTTAGCAACACAAGAAAATTATCAAAAACTTTTAGAAAGAGGTATTGAATTTATAGCACCTGATGTTGGAGATATGGCTTGTGGTGAAAGTGGAACGGGAAGATTTCCAGAACCTAAAGTTATTTATGACAGAATAATTTCAAACATAATTAACAGAAAAAATATAGCTGACCAATTCAAAAATGTATCAATAGTAATTACAGCAGGTCCAACAATAGAAAATATTGATCCAATTCGATTTGTTAGTAATAAATCTTCAGGCAAACAAGGTTTTGCAATAGCATCTGAATTGTCTAGAAGAGGTGCAAAGGTGACTTTAGTTTCTGGTCCAGTAAATATTTCATTCCCAAAATGTGCAAACATAATAAAAGTTATAACCGCACAAGAAATGTTTGAGAAAACAATATCACAACTACCCGCTGATATATTAATTTGTTGTGCCGCTGTATCTGACTGGAAATTTATTCCAGAAACATCTACTAATGAAAAAATTGATTGTAAAAATAAAATTAAAAAAACTAATAAGGAATTATTATTTAAAACATTAAAAAATCCTGATATTGTAGCAACAATAGCTAAGAGTAAATTAAGGCCCAATCTTGTCATTGGGTTTTCTGCTGAAACTAATAATGTAATTAAAAACGCAAAATCAAAATTAATCTCTAAAGAAATTGATCTTATAGTAGCCAATGATGTTAGTAAAAATAAGGTTTTTGGAGAAGACTCTAATAAAGTTTTTGTTATTGATAAAAATAATTGTGAAGAATGGTGTGAGCAAAGTAAAGATTCAGTTGCCTTTAATCTAGCAGATAAAATCAACAAAATTTTTACTACTGCCAATATTTGAGGCACAAATGCTTAATGATGACGATTTAAATAGATATGCAAGACAGGTAATTATTCCAAATTTTGATGAAGAAGGTCAGGAAAAGTTGCTCAGAACAACGTGTTTAATAATTGGTGCTGGGGGGTTAGGTTGTCCTGTTGCACTATATGCTTCTGCAGCAGGTTTTGGACATATAGAAATTTGTGATGATGATACTATTGACCTTACTAATCTTAACAGACAAATTGCTTATAAAAACGACAAAATTGGTCATAATAAAGCTGAAAATCTTGTACAAGAATGCTCAAATATTAACCCCAACATTAATATAATATCAAATAAAAAAAAGTTTGATAAATTCACAGACATTAATAAATTTGACTTGATTTTTGATTGTTCTGACAATTCTGAAACAAAATATACGATTAATCATTTATCACATTTATATAAAAAAACTTTAATATCAGGTTCTGCTGTTCAAATGGAAGGACAGTTGGCGATTTGGAAGAGTGGAGTAAATAAAGAGTATCCTTGCTATGAATGTGTTTTTCCTAAAACTGAAGAAGTTGCTCCTATTACGAATTGTAGGGAGGCTGGCATAATTGGACCAATAACAGGCCTAATTGGTAGTATGCAGGTTAATGAAGGAATAAAGGAAATAGCTTTAAAAAATTATGATACAAGCGCTGGGTATTTATTCTTGTATGATGGATTAGTACAAAGTTTAGATAAAATAAAACTGACCAAAAATAAAAAATGTCCAGTATGCTCTATATGAAAAATGTAAAATTTTTTATATTTATTAAAGATCGTAAATTTCTATTTTTTTTTACAATTTTTTTTATACCTAATTTAATTCTTTTTTCTCAACCTTCGCTTTCTAAAATTGAAAATTCAAAAAAATCTATAAATGGAAGTGGTTTAAAAGTACCTAGAATGGCCTCTTTAAAAAAATCATTAACATATGTGAGGACTGGACCTGGAAAAGAGTTTCCAATAAAATCTGAAATTCATCAAAAAGGATATCCTGTTGAGATAATTGCTGAGTTTAATAATTGGAGAAAAATTAAAACTAGAAATAATTTATTTGGTTGGATACACACACAATTATTGTCCTCTTTCAAAACAGGGTTAATTGTTTCAAATACTTTTCTTAAAAAAAGACCTTTAGATTCAAGTAAAGATCTAGCTAAATTGCTACCAGACTTGTTAATTAAAATTAAGAAATGTAAATTAAAGTGGTGTTACATTGAAGTTATTAAAAATAAAAACTTTTTTGGATGGGTAAAAATGAAAAACATATGGGGCTTTACAAGTAAATAATTTATTATTATTTCATTTATTCTCTTTTAGGATTAATATAAACTTTATAATAAAATGTAAAAGGTGTTTTACGGTGGCTTTATTTAAAAATTCATTTAATTATCAAGAATTAATTGATTGTGCTAGAGGGCGCCTAGCTGGTGTTGATTTTCCTAAACTCCCCTTACCACCTATGCTTATGTTTGATGAAATCACAAATATTAAAGAGACTGGTGGAACTTATGATAAAGGTACAGCTCATGCTCAATTTAAAATTACTCCAGATAAGTGGTTCTTTCCATGTCATTTTGAAAATGATCCTGTAATGCCAGGATGCCTAGGAATGGACGCACTATGGCAACTTTTAGGTTTTTCATTAGGAAATATGGGTGGCAAAGGAAAAGGTAGAGCAATATCTGTTGGAGAAGTAAAGTTTACTGGACAAATATTGCCAATTGCTAAGAAAGTAGAATATTTTCTTGATTTCAAAAGAATTATAATGAGAAAACTTATACTAGGCATAGCTGATGGAAAGGTGGTTTGTGACAATAAGACTGTTTTTGAAGCTTCTGATATTAGAGTTGGACTTTTTCAAGATTAATTATTTCTCAAATAAATAGGATTGAACATGAGTAATGAAAAAAGAGTTGTTATTACTGGTATGGGAATAGTTAGCTCTATTGGCAATAATGTAGAAGAAGTTAAAGACTCCCTAGTAAGTCAAAAATCAGGGATTGTTAAAGCTAATACTTACAAAGAAATGGGCTTTAGAAGTCAAATTCATGGTGAAGTAAAACTCAAATTAGAAGATCATGTTGACAAAAAACAACTTAGGTTTATGGGTGCAGGTGCCGCATATTCCGTTCTTTCTATGGAGCAAGCAATTAGAAACGCTGGATTAACCCCTGAAGAAGTATCTAACCCCAAAACAGGTCTTATTGCTGGTTCTGGTGGACCTAGTACTGTCAACTTGCTTCAATCATTCGATATCGCTAGGGAAAAAGGCCCTAAGAGGGTAGGTCCTTTTATGGTTCCTCGATGTATGAGCTCATCAGTATCTGCCTGCATTGCTACTTTTTTTAAAATTAAGGGTATTAATTTTTCAATTACTTCTGCCTGTTCGACATCTGCACATTGTATTGGTATTGGAGCAGATCAAATTAAATACGGTAATCAAAATATAGTTTTTGCAGGAGGCGGTGAAGAACTTGACTGGACACTCTCTGTGCTATTTGATGCAATGGGTGCAATGTCTAGCAAATATAACGAAACACCCGAATTGGCCTCAAGACCTTACGATTTAGACAGAGATGGATTTGTAATTGCAGGAGGTGGCGGAATGCTAGTTTTAGAAGAACTTGAACATGCAAAAGCAAGAGGTGCTAAAATTTATGGGGAAATAGTTGGCCATTGCGCAAATTCTGACGGCCATGATATGGTTGCGCCAAGTGGGGAAGGTGCGATTAGATGTATGCAACAAGCTCTAGCAAAAACTAATCAAAAGGTTGATTATATAAATGCTCACGGAACAAGTACACCAGTTGGAGATATGCAGGAGCTTAATGCTGTAAGAGAAGTTTTTAAAGATAAAGGTTATCTTCCAAGACTTACCAGCACTAAGTCCTTAACAGGCCACTCTTTAGGAGCCACAGGTGTACAAGAGGCTATTTATACATTACTAATGATGAACAATAATTTTATTTCTGGATCTGCTAATATTAATAATGATGACCCAGAAATAGGTTCTATCGACATACCTAGAAATACCATAAAAAATATTGATATTAATTTAGCTCTTTCAAATTCTTTTGGATTTGGAGGTACAAATGCCTGTATTGCATTATCTAAATTTAATTAAGAAAGTATATTATGACTATAATGAAAAGTAAAAAAGGGCTTATAATGGGCGTTGCTAATGAACGTTCGATAGCCTGGGGTATCGCTAAAGCCTTAGCTAATCATGGTGCTGAATTAGCTTTTTCCTATCAAAATGAAGGATTTAAAAAAAGATTAATTCCCTTAATGGATTCTATAAAAGCGAATAAATTTTATGAATGTGATGTTTCCAAAGATATTGATGAGACAAGCTCTATAGAAAATATGTTTAATAAAATTTTAGAAACTTGGCATGAAATTGATTTTGTTGTACACGCCCTCGCATATTCAGATAAAGAAGAATTAAAAGGAAAATACGTTAACTGTAGTAGAGAAAACTTTCTAAATTCACTTGATATATCAGCTTTTAGTTTTACAAGAACTGCTAAATCAGCTTTTCCTCTTATGTCTTCTAAAGGTGGAAGTTTGTTAACTTTATCTTATCTTGGAGCAGAAAGAACTACTCCTAACTACAATGTAATGGGAGTAGCAAAGTCAGCATTGGAAACTTCAGTAAAATATTTAGCAATGGATCTGGGTAAAAATAATATCAGAGTTAATGGTTTATCAGCTGGTCCAGTAAAAACACTTGCTGGTGCAGCTATTTCTGGCGCTCGCCATGTATATAGATACTCTGAGAGTGTGGCGCCATTAAAATTTAATCCTGAGCTAAATGAAATCGGTAATTCAGCTTTATACCTTATCTCAGATTTATCATCTGGTGTAACAGGGAACATTCATCATGTAGATGGAGGGTTACATAGTGTTGCTATACCTAAATCTAATGATCTAGAGTAACTAAAAGACTATTTATTATTCCAAATAGGTTTTCTTTTTTCTGAAAAAGCTTCCATGCCCTCAATATGATCTTCAAGAGCAAAAGTTGAATAAAACAAAGCTCTTTCAGAACGTATACCCTCTTCAAGAGTTGTTTCATATGCAACATTAACGGCTTGTTTCGCTAATTTGGCTAAAGGTTTTGATTGATTAGCAATTTTTTTAGCTATCTCTTTTAAAGAAACATCAAATTTGTCATTACTGATTACTTTAGCTACTAATCCTGATTTTTCTGCTTCATCAGCAGACATCATGTCTCCAGTCAAAATTGCTAACATAGCTTTTGATTTGCCAATAGATCTTGTTAATCTTTGTGTTCCTCCTGCACCAGGTATAGCGCCAATATTTATTTCGGGCTGACCAAACTTTGCGTTTTCAGAGGCAATTATGAGATCACACATCATTGCCAATTCACAACCACCACCTAAAGCATATCCTTTAACACCTGCTATTATTGGAGTTTGAATTTTAGGTATGTCAAGCCATCCATTTTCTATGTATCTTGTTTCTGAAACTGATGCATAATTATGCTTGACCATTTCTTTTAAATCAGCACCCGCTGCAAATGCTTTTTCAGAGCCAATCAAAACAATGCAACCTACAGATAAATCATTATCAAATTTTTCAGTAGCTTCCTTTATTGCTAATATAAAGCCCGCTGATAGGGGATTGAGTTTGTTTTCATGGTTTAATTGAACCCATCCTATGCCATTATCTGACCAAGATTTAATAAACTCATTTTTTGGCACTACATTATTCATAAACAACTCCTAAAATATTTGACTAATCTTCTTTTTTATTTTCTATATCTTCACCAGTATCTTGGTCAACTCGTTTCATAGATAATTTGACTTTACCCCTATCATCAAAACCTATGACCTTAACTTTAACTTCGTCACCTTCTTTACAGATATCAGTGGTTTTCTCAGTTCGCGCATTTTGTAATTCAGATATGTGAACTAATCCATCTTTTGTTCCAAGAAAATTTACAAACGCTCCGAAGTCTACTGTTTTTACAACTTTTCCAGTGTATATAACTCCTAATTCTGCTTCAGCAACAATGTCGTTGATTCTCTTTTGCGCTGCTTGGGAAGATCCTGTGTCTGAAGCAGCAATCTTAATTGTGCCATCATCTTCAATATCAACCTTAGCTCCTGTAGTTTCGCATATTTCTCTAATCATTTTACCACCAGGTCCAATAATATCGCGGATTTTTTCTAGTTTTACTTTCATAGTGGTAATTTTTGGAGCAGAATCAGCTAAAGCTTCTCTAGAAGATCCAATAGCTTTACTCATTTCATTTAATATGTGAATTCTACCTTCTTTAGCTTGCTGTAAGGCAATTTCCATTATTTCTTTAGTTATGGATGTGATTTTAATATCCATTTGAAGACTTGTAATACCATCTTCAGTTCCCGCAACTTTAAAGTCCATATCACCTAAATGATCTTCGTCACCTAAAATATCTGATAAAACTGAAAATTCTTTTTTTTCTTTAATCAATCCCATAGCTATTCCTGCAACAGGTTTTTTTATTGGAACACCAGCATCCATTAAAGCAAGTGAAGTACCACATACGGTAGCCATTGAGGATGAGCCGTTTGATTCAGTTACTTCAGAAACAATTCTTACTGTATAAGGAAAATCGTCACCTGAAGGTAATAACGGGTTAACAGCTCTCCATGCTAACTTTCCGTGCCCTACTTCTCTTCTACCAGGAGATCCTACTCTACCTGCTTCACCAACAGAATATGGAGGAAAATTATAGTGCAACATAAACTTTGACCTATATTCACCTTCCAAAGCATCAATTATTTGTTCGTCTTGACCAGTTCCTAAGGTAGCTACAACTAAAGCTTGTGTTTCTCCTCTAGTAAATAGTGCTGAACCATGTGCTCTTGGTAAAGTTCCAACCTCGGCTACTATTGATCGAACTGTTTTAGTATCTCTACCATCAATCCTTTTTTTGGTTTTTAAGATACTACCTCTAACTATATCAGCCTCTATATCTTTTATTAAAGATAATAAAAGTGTAGAATTAGCTAACTCACCAAATTCTAAAACTATCTCATTCCTTATATGAGATAATATTTTAGATCTATTTGATTTATCAATTTCCTTATAGGCTTTTTCAAACTTTTTTCTAAATGGTGTGATCTTTTTTAAATATTCATCTTTTTCTTTTGGCTCTTCTGGTAAAGGTCTTGGTTCTTTAGCAGCAACTTCGGCTAAGTCTATTATAGCTTTTATTACATGTTCTATTTCGCTATGACCATAATCAACTGCTCCTAACATTATTTCTTCAGATAGCTCAGATGCTTCTGATTCAACCATTAAGACACCATCAGTTGTGCCAGCAACAACCAAGTCTAAACTTGA
Organism: SAR116 cluster bacterium AG-335-N04; assembly: GCA_003279355.1. Classification (GTDB taxonomy): domain Bacteria; phylum Pseudomonadota; class Alphaproteobacteria; order Puniceispirillales; family Marisalimonadaceae; genus Marisalimonas. The sequence continues at coordinate 6,761 of QBZS01000028.1, read as the reverse complement.
TTCTTTCATTTGTGCTATCGTTGGATTCAAAATATAATTATTTCCATCCCAACCAACTCGGCAAGCACCGATCGGTCCCATAAATGGTAGTCCTGAGATTGTTAAAGCCGCAGAAGCACCTAAGATAGCAACTATATCGGGATCATTTTCAATATCGTGAGCAAGAACTGTCGCAATAACTTGTGTTTCATTTTTATAATTTTTATGAAATAGCGGTCTAATCGGTCTGTCTATTAATCTTGAAACTAATGTCTCTTTTTCTGAAGGTCTTCCTTCCCTTTTAAAAAAACCACCTGGTATTCTGCCAGCCGCAAATGTTTTTTCTTGATAATTAACAGTAAGAGGAAAAAAATCTATTCCTGGTTTCGCAGTTAAAGCACCAACTGCAGTACATAAGACAGTAGTGCCGCCATAAGTAACCATAACTGCACCATCGGCTTGGCGAGCAATCTTTCCAGTTTCAAATGTTAATAATTTACCACCCCATGTGACTTCTTTTCTATAAACTTCAAACATAATAATAACCTCTACCTACTTCTTAAACTCTCAATTATATTTTAAAAAACGTAACTGTGTAATTTTTAAAATTATCTTCTTAAACCTAACTTTTTAATAAGGCTTAAATAACGATCTTCATTTTTATTTTTGATATATTTTAATAAATTTCTTCTTTGGCCAACCATACTTAACAATCCACGGCGTGATCCAAAATCCTTCTTATGATTCTTGAGATGTTCGGTTAGATTTTTGATTCTTTCAGTCAAAATAGCTACCTGAACATCGGCTGAGCCAGAGTCTGTTTTGCTATTTCCAAAGTCTTTAATTAATTCAATTGTTTTATTCTTTTTTATCGACATCTTATTCCCCTTCTATTTATATATTAATTATGCGTTTCGGCTTAACTAAGTCAGTCTCAATTTTAACAAGGGCTATAAGACTATCGTTTCTAGTAGCACAAAGTTTTTCAAATTCTTGAAAATTTGGATGTTTGTTAAGAAATTTATTTTTAAATTCTAAAGAATTAAATTGAATCTTTTGTCCTAGCTTTAACTTCCTCGCCTCTATTTCATTCAGAGCTAATGCCGGGATGTCGTCTAGCACAGCTTCAATTGGTAACACTTTTCTTAAAATTGATGGACTATGTATTATTTCTGTAAAAAAATCTATAAAAATCGTATCTTTTTCCCTGAAATTCCCTACCGAGTGTCTTCTAAGAGCTATAACATGTGCTTTTGTATTTAGTTTTTCAGCAATATCTTTTGCTAATGACCTTATATATGTTCCTTTACCACACAAAACTTCAAATTCAGCAAGATCTGAATTTACAATTTTTTTTAAACTTAATTTATGTATCTGCACTTCTCTAGGTCGATGTTTAACAATTATGTTGTTTCTAGCTAGTTTGTAAGAACGTTTACCGTCTATTTTAATTGCTGAAAAAGCAGGGGGGTCTTGAAGTACTTTACCCTTAAATGAATTTAATATATCAATCACTTGTGTTTTCGTAGGTCTTACATTTGATTTTTCTAAAACTGTTCCTTCTAAATCGTCTGTATTTGTTGTTTCACCCCATTTAACAGTAAAAGAATATTTTTTAATTTTATTGTGAATAAATGATATGCATTTTGTTGCTTCTCCTACTGCTATAGGCAACACACCTGTTGCCATAGGATCGAGGGTGCCAGCATGTCCAACTTTTTTAATATTTAATATTTTTGAAATTTTGGTAACAGCTTGACGAGATGTAACTCCGAGTTGCTTGTCTAGCACTATCCAACCATTAATATTATTAATAATTACCAACCTTATTAAAATGAAAATTTTTATTTTTTAATCTTCTGCAAAATATTTTCTATGTTTTTAGCATACTCAAAAGTTTCATCTATTTTAAATTGTAGTTTTGGAATTTGCCTTAAATTAATATTACTTGAAATTAATTTTTTTATACGTCCATTTGATTTGTTAAGACTATCTAATACTTCAAGCTTATTTTCACCACCTAAAGGCATTATATAAACTTTAGCATTTTTCAAATCAGGACTTACATTTACTTCTGTAACAGTTATAGTGTTATTCTCAATGATTTGATCATAAAAAGTTTCACGAAGTAATGCGTTTGATATCAAATGTCTAAGTTCTTCACCAACTTTAAGCTGTCTTTGTGATTTAGTAGAATTATTTTTAGATTTACTATTTATTTTATAGTCAAAGTTATTAACCATTAGAACATTTATCCAACTTTTTTACCGACTGACTCCAAACTTCGAGCTACCTCCTTAACTTCAAAACATTCCATTACGTCACCTTCTTGAATATCATTATAATTTTCGAAGCCCATTCCACATTCTGTTCCTTCACGAACTTCTTTTACTTCATCTTTGAATCTTCTTAACGTTTTGAGCATTCCTTGATGAATCACTGTGTTATCTCTTAATAATCTAAAACTACACCCTTTCTTTACAATTCCTTCATTAACAAAACATCCAGCAATCTTGCCAATTTTAGATACAGAGAATACCTTTCTAATTTCAGCATAACCAATAAATGTTTCTTGTAAATCAGGGTCTAGCATACCTGTAAGAGCCAATTTTGCGTCTTCAATCAATTCGTAAATGATAGAATGATATCTTATCTCTATATTATCTCTTCTGGACAGTTCCCTTGCCTGCGGGATAGCTCTTACATTAAAGGCAAATACAAGTGCTGAAGAGGCAGAAGCTAAAGTTATGTCAGATTCACTAATAGCTCCTACTGCTCCAGATAAAACTCTTATTTTAATTAGTGAGTTACCTAACTTATCTAAAGCAACTTTTATAGCTTCAAGGGATCCATGAACGTCAGTTTTTATAATAACAGGTAGCTCAGTTGATTCACCAGCTTGTATATTAGCTAACATTTGTTCAACAGAACCTCTTGCTGATAGAGTTGCCTCTTTTTGTTTAGATTTTCTAGATCTATATTCAGCAATTTCTCTAGCTCTTGATTCAGACTCTACCACATGGGCTAAATCACCAGCATCAGGAGTACCTGACAAACCTAGAACTTCAACTGGCATTGAAGGGCCTGCGTTGGTTATTCTTTTTCCCACATCATTGAGTAAAGCTCTTACTTTACCTGATTCACTTCCAACAACTATAATGTCTCCAACTTTTAAAGTACCAGATTTAATAAGCAAGGTTATTACAGAACCTTTTCCTCTCTCTACCTTAGATTCAATCACAACACCATTAGCATTTATTGTAGCATCACTCTTTAACTCCATTAAGTCTGATTGTAATTCAATTGCTTCAAGCAGATTATCAAGTCCTGTTTTGTTTTTTGCAGAAACATCAATACATTGAATATCTCCACCCATTTCTTCAGGTATAAGTTCATGTTGGAGTAATTCAGTTCTTACTTTTTGAGGGTTTGCCTCAGGCTTATCACATTTATTCACAGCAACTATAATAGGACAAGAAGCAGCTTTAGCATGTTTAATTGCTTCTATGGTTTGAGGTTTAATTCCGTCATCGGCTGCAACAACTAATATAACGATGTCTGTAACATTAGCTCCCCTTGCTCTCATTTCAGTAAATGCTTCATGACCAGGAGTATCTATAAATGAAATTTGAGTCCTAGTCTTTGTGGTAATTTGGTAAGCGCCTATATGTTGGGTTATACCTCCAGCTTCGCCGTCTGCGACCTTGCTTTGTCTTAAAGAATCTAATAAAGAAGTTTTACCGTGATCGACATGTCCCATTATTGTTACAATAGGGGGTCTCAAAGAGAGGTTTTTAGGATTACTTTCTTCAATTATTAGATCTAATTCTACATCAGACTCTGAAATTCTTTTTGGTTTATGACCAAATTCTGTTGTAATAAGCTCTGCTGTTTCTGAGTCTATAACTTCAGTGGCTGTTGCCATAATACCATTTTTCATTAACTCTCTTACAACATCTGCTGTTTTTTCGGTCATTCTGTTGGCTAATTCTGAGACAGTAATTGAGTCAGGTATTGTAACTTCTCTAAACTGTTTTACAGCAGGTGTTTGATCTGCTTGCATCCTCGCCTTTTCACGTCTTCTTTTGATTGACGCTAAAGATCTAACTCTTACATTGTCTGAATCTAAAGCTCGAGCTATTGTCATTTTTCCTTGTCTTTTTTCTTGAAATCCTCTGTTAAATGATGTTTTTTTAACATTTTCCCTAAATATTTGCTTTTCTTGAACTTTGTTACCTGTCCATAATTTATTATTTAGCGATAATTCAGTATCAGCTAATTTTTGCCTCTCCCTTTCAGCTAGAAGAGCAGCTTCTTCAGACCTTTTTGCGTCAATCTGAACTTGTTTTTGCTCTTCTTCAATTTTTTTGATTTCAAGTATCTCTTCAGTTTCTGATTTTCTTCTAGCAAGCAACTTATCCTTTGGCGCAAGGGACGATGCAGCTTCTAAAGCTTCTAATGCATTAGCGGCTATACGTGCTTCCTCTAATTTCGCCTTTTCAACCTTTTCAGCGGCGATTATTTCAGCTTCAGCTGCTGTCTTTGCTAGACCCTCCTGTAACATCTTACTTCTTGATTGGATTTCTTTAGCACTTAGTCCCGAACTGTTTTCAGTATTATTTCTTTCAATAATTTTTTCATTGATGTTAAGCCTAGTTGATGGTCTCTTTGTTCTTTTAACTTCAACCTGTACCGTGCCTCTTCCAGCTCTAGAGTTTGTAGTAATGCTATTGGAAGACTTAGGTGAAGAAACAGAATTCTTTAATGTTAATTTTCCACCTGAGGAAAGACTTAATTTTTTTCTTTCAGTCTTTGTATTTTCTTCCATGGCTGCAATTCCTTAAATTATAACTTAATTTTCTATATTTTCGTCAGAGAACCAATGCTGTCTTGCCTTCATAATCACTGAGCCTGCATCATCCTCATTTAGAAAAACACTTGCACCTAAAATATTGAATAATTCCTCACTATCTAACTCAGCAAGATCGTCCAAAGTTTTTATATTATTTTCAACTAGTTTTAGAAGGCTTAACTTACTAAGGTCTTCAAAATTATATAAATCATCATTTATTTCATGTTTTCTAAGTAAACTTTCAATACGTTCATTTTCAATTGTAACAAAGTTCTTAGCTCTTTCACTTAATTCAGCAGCAATTTCATCATCAAAACCTTCGATAGCAACTAATTCTTCTATTGACGCATCTGCTATATCAGATACTGATACAAAACCTTCACTTACCATCAAATGGGCTATGACGTCATCAATATCTAAAGCTTCAATAAAAATCTTACTTCTTTCACTAAATTCTTCTTGTCGTTTTTCTGTTTCTTCTGCTTCAGTTAATATGTCAACAAACCAATTAGTTAACTGAGAAGCTAATCTTACATTTTGACCTCTTCTCCCTATTGCTAGAGATAACTGATCATCAGGGACAACCACTTCCATTCTACCTGCATCTTCATCCATTACAACTTTTGAAGGCACAGCAGGTGCTAAAGCATTAATAACGAATGATACAGGATCGTCTGACCATGGAATAATTTCAATTTTTTCGCCTTGGAGTTCGTTTACAACAGCTTGGACCCTGGATCCTCTCATTCCAACACATGCACCAACAGGATCAATACTAGGGTCATTTGAGAATGCTGAAATTTTAGCTCTGCTTCCAGGTTCCCTCGCAACACCTTTGACTTCAATTATTCCATCATAAATTTCAGGCACTTCTTGAGTAAAGAGCGCTGATAAAAACTCGTTACATGCTCTTGATAAGAAGATTTGTGGACCTTTTACTTCTTGAGTTACTTGAATTATAAAACATCTTAATCTTTCTCCAGGTTTAAGTTGCTCTCTAGGTATCATTTGATCTTTTTTAATTATTGCCTCAGCTCTTCCAAGATCAATTGTAATTGAGTGATTTTCAACTCTCTTAATAGTACCAACAACAATCTCGCCAACACGATCTTTGTATTCACGATATTGTCTTTGACGCTCAGCTTCTCTAACTTTTTGAGATATAACTTGTTTAGCTGTTTGGGCCGCAATTCGTCCAAAATCAATAGGAGGAAGAGATTGCTTATAAAACTCACCTATAGTGAGATTAAGATTTTTTCTTTCAGATTCCTGAAGTGTCATTTGTGTCAATTCGTTTTCAATAATTTCAACTATTTCAGTGAACTGAGAAATATCAATTGATCCATTTTTTCTGTCTATATTAGCTCGAATATCTCTTTCAAGACCATATTTTGACCGTGCTGCTTTTTGTATAGCTTCTTCCATCGCAAGAATAACTTCTTCCTTATCAATTGATTTCTCTCTTGAAACAGCCTCAGCAACTTGTATTAGTTCTAATCTAGGTATGGATTTTACTTCCATTGCATTTCCTTGTATCAGTAAAATTATAGAATTTTATTATTTTTAATAGACCAATCAGGATCAATATTTGCCTTTTCAATTTCTAAAAAGTCAACTTTCATTTCATAGTCCTCTGTCTCTAACAAAATGTATCCGTTTTCATCTATTCCCTGTAAAAATCCTTTGTATGTTTTCTTACCATTGAATTTTTCTTTTAAAACAATTTTAGCTTTATTCTGAGTAAACAATTTATAATCTTCAATTACTGTCAATGGCCTCGATAGACCGCCTGATGAGACTTCTAATATGTATGATGAACTAATTGGATCATCAACTTCTAAAAATAATGATATTTCTTTGCTTAGAAAAGTACAGTCCTCAAGATTCATCCGTCTATCCTTAATACGCTCGGCCATTATCTGCAACGTTT
>QBZS01000027.1:0-18577 GCA_003279355.1 SAR116 cluster bacterium AG-335-N04 | reverse complement strand
AGAAACAAGCTATATATTTAATCCAGCAAAAAAACTTGATTTATTTGCTATTTCTTTACAGAAGTTAGATAAGAAAAAATCTGACTTTGGTTGGGCACATAATAAAATACCAACTGGCATACTCTTTTTATCAATACCTGTGGAACAACTAACTATTGGACCGGATAAAGCTGTCCAAGGCGCAATATATTTTGGTTGGCCAGTACTTTCTAAACCAATTGGAGCTGAGTCAGGAATGGCTGGAAAAATAAAAATACTTTTCTTATTAAAATTAGAGAAAAAATTATATGTTTGTTTTATTAATTCTGATCTGAGACTAATGTAATCTTCTTTCTTTATTTTCAATCCTTGATTAATTATTTCTAATAATTTTTTACCAATAAGTTCTTTAGGATGATCTAATAAAAACTCCAAATTCTTTCCAGTTTCATAAATCATTAAATCCCAATGAAGTTTTATCAAATCATTTAAGGGAACTGGAGATTTAATATTTTCTACTTTATAGCCAAGATCCTGAAAAGCATCTTTGGTATTTTTAATTTGGTCCGAAACGCAGGAGGTCATATCATTTGTTAAGTCATCATTAATAATAATTATGTTTACATCAGAAAAATCAGTATTTTCCTTGGTAGAAAAATTTACAGACACTGAATCATAAGCATGGGATGCGTCTGTAATTGACCAACCATAAAAACCTGGTGTGTCAAATGTTGGTGCTAAAGGAGATATTCCATAAGTTGATAAACTTCCATTTGTTGGTTTAAATGCAGCTATTCCACAATAAATTGCTGGTCTATTTACAGAAGCCATAGTTTGAGTTCCTATTGACAAAGGTACTGTTCCACTGGCAACTGAAGACCCTGATCCACTGCTAGACCCACCGGGTGTATGTTCCCTGTTATAAGGGTTTCTTGCAGGTGAAGGGTCGTAAAAAGCAAACTCAGTTGTATGAGTTTTACCTAATATAATTGCACCTACAGATTTTAGGGCTAACACTATTTCAGAATCATATTTTGACAATTCAACTTCTTTAAAGGCTTTACTATTAAATTCAGTTTTAAAACCTTCAACGTGAATTATGTCTTTAATACCAACAGGTATACCATGCAGCGGACCAAGAATATTATTATTAACTGCTTGTTTTTCTCGAATTTTAGCTAATTCAAGGGCTTGATCAAAATCATAGCTTTTCCATTGCTGGATGTTTGACTGAGTGTGATTGATCTGTTCAATATATCCATTCATCAAATCAACTGGAGATAAAATTTTGTTTTTAATATCATTGAAAAGCTTTTGCGTTCCTCCTGGATTTTTTACAAATTTAGATATTATTTTTCTCCATATTAAGTGCTAACTCCAAGAAATTTTATTGTTAAATTTTTGTTTTTTGATAACTGCTCTGATTTACCCTCAAAAACAACTTGACCTTGATCTAGAATATAAACTCTATCTGCAACATCTAAAGCTGTCTGAAGATTTTGTTCTACCAATATAATACTCATTCCTTCGTTTTTGAGTTTTAAAAGCATATCTTTTACGTCTTCAACAATCATAGGTGCTAAACCTTGTGAAGGTTCATCAAGCATTATTACGGAAGGGTTTATTACTAGAGATCTTCCAATAGCTAACATTTGCTGCTCGCCTCCTGATAAGGATTTACCATTACGAAATTTAAGTTTTGCTAGTTTAGGAAAGAGATCAAAAACACTTTCAACATTCCATTTAGAATTTTTCATATGAAATATATTTATATTCTCATAAGCAGTTAAAGTAGAAAATATCCCCCTGCTAGCAGGCACATAAGATATACCTTTTTTAGCTATCTCATGTGGCTCCAAGTAACTTATGTCGCTTCCTTTTAAAATTATATGACCTTCAGAAGGAGGGGCTAAACCCATTATACTTTTAATAGTTGTTGTCTTTCCAGCTCCATTTCGACCTAAAATACTTATTATCTCACCTTTGTTCACTGATAAATTAACACCTTTTAACATATGTACTAATCCATAATAAGTATGAAGATTTTTTATTTCTAATTGCATTAGCCTCTACCTAAATATGCATCTTGCACTTTTTTACTATCCTTAACTTCTGAAGGAGTTCCTTCGTCAATTACTTCACCAAAGTTTAGAACTGTTATCACTTTTGAAATCTCCATAACAATATGCATCTTATGTTCAATTAACAAAATTGTGTATTTTTTAGATAGTTTTTGAATTAATTCTGTCATCTCTAATGTGGCTTCTGGCGCTAATCCTTGAGTAGGCTCATCAAGCAATAATAACTGAGGTTTAGCTCCAAGTGTAATTGCCATTTCTAACATCCTTTGTTGCCCGTGGGATAGTTCTTCAGCTTTCTCGTTTATTTTGTGAGAAAGGCCAACATCGGATATAATTTTTTCTGTTTCTGCGGCAACATATTCAAAGTTTGACAGGGGTTTAAAAAAATCAAACTTACTTTTTTTAGCACAAGAAAAAACAGAAGACCAAACATTCTCTCGAACAGTTAATTTAGGAAAAACATTTGTGATTTGAAAACATTTAGCAATGCCCATATGTGGAAGCTTATAACTTTCAAATCCTGTAATATCGTTATTTTTATAATATACTTTTCCACTAGATGGAGGTAATACACCTGAAATCATATTGAAAAATGTTGATTTTCCTGCTCCATTTGGTCCTATTACAGAATGTATTGAACCTTCCTCAACTACTAAACTTACATTGTTTACAGCTGAAACATTTCCAAAATTTTTAGATAAATTGTTAATTTCTAATATATTTTTCATCTTTATTCTTTTTTAAGTAAAGTTGACATTTTTTTTACAAGATTTTCTAATAACTCAGATACACCACCTCTGAAATATAATACAATTATTGCAAATATTACGCCCATGATTAATGGCCATCTAGCCCAAATAATAGAGAATGTGTCTGATAGCCAAATATAACCAACAACCCCAATCAGCGGACCTAAGAAATTTCCTACACCACCAAACAAAGTCATAAAAATAATATCACCTGATTTAAGCCAATGAATTTGATCAATAGGAACCATACTGTGAATAAGAACATATAAAGACCCAGCTAAACCTGTGAAAGTGCTTGCAATCGAAAAAGAGACTAACTTGAAAAAACGGACGTTATAACCGATGGCCTCTGCTCTGCTTGGATTCTCCCTAATCAACTTGAAAATTAATCCCAAAGGAGATGTTACGATTTTATACATAAGATATAATGATGTAAGAAATAAGACAGAGATAAATATGTAGAATGACAATTGTGAATCTATGAATTCAGGTCTTGTAATACCTACTAACCCGTCTTCACCACCAGTTACTTCAGTCCAAACATATGCAATAAAGTAGAACATTTGATTAAATGCAAAAGTAAGGCAAATGAAATATAATCCTTCCCTTTTTACACAAAAGTAACCAACGAAGAGTGATATTAAAAATGAACCTAAAGTAGCAATAGGTATGGCTAAAAAAATTGGAAAACCCGCAAGTAAAATGAGACCTGAAATATAAGCCGAAGTCCCAAAAAATAAAGCCTGTCCAAAGGATAACATTCCTGTGTACCCAAGCATGATATTTGTCGATATTGCAACAATACCAAAAATCAACATCTCTGTAATAGTTGCATTTGGGAAAAGGAGTGGACCCAAAAAAATAAATATAATTAGACAAGTAATGGTATATTTATTCATAATTACCTAACCCCAAAAAGACCTTGAGGTCTAAATATTATTGTTAAACCCATCATAAGATAAATAACTACGTTAGTTGCTTCTGGGAACCAAATTGTTGCCGCGCCTTGTGACAATCCTATTAAAATCCCAGCAACGATTGCTCCCGGTATACTTCCTAAACCAGCAATTACTACAACAACAAAACAAATTGGTAAAATATCTAATCCCATTGAGGGAGTAAGGCCCATTATGGGTGCTGATAACGCACCAGCCAATCCAGCCAAATAAGCTCCTAGACCAAATGTGTAAAGAAAAACAATGTTTACGTTAATACCAAGAACTTTTACCATATCCCTGTTTTCAATGCCTGCACGAAGTATAGCGCCAAGGTTTGTTTTGGTTAAAAAAAGGTAAAGACAAATTATCATAAAAAAAGCAAAGCATATCAAAACAAGTCTATATTTAGGATATATTAAAATACCTAAATCAAGAGCACCACTTAGGCTTGGTGGGGGGAGCAAAGAAAAACCGATTGGTCCCCATATTATTATAATTATTTCTTGAATTATTAAAGCACAGGCAAATAGAAATAAGAGTTGGTAGTCATGATGAGCTTGGTAAAGTCTTCTTACCCCCTGACTTTCAAGCAAAAAGCCAACAAGTACTACTAATAAAGGAGATAGAAAAATAGCAAAATAAAAAGATCCTGTCATTTTGGCTATAGAATATGCAAAGTAAGCACCTAGAGCGTACAAAACTCCATGCGCAAAATTAGGAATATTAAGAACACCTAGGATTAATGTTAATCCAACTCCAACTAGTGCATATAACATACCTAAACCAAGTCCGTTCAAAATTTGAGATAATATTAAAAAAGTCAAGATTGCACCCTAAATAAATTAGGCGACAAAATAATGTCGCCTAACGTAAACAAATTAAAATTTTCCAATATCAGCGCACATATTTATATTTTTTGGTTGTTCTGTAGAACTTACATCTACAACCTCAGCCATGTCATATTGATCCTTCATATCTTTTTGCTTCTTAGTCTGAAGTACAAAAAATGGTCTAACAGTCTGATGGTTTCTACCCCTAATTTCGTACTCACCAACAAAGTTTTTACCTTTGTGTTCTTCAAGAGCTGTTATAACTTTTTGTGGTTCCACACTTTTGGATTTTTGCATTCCAAGCAAAGTCATCTTCATTAGACCATAACCTGCAGCTGGTGCATATCCTGGAGGTACTCCATTATGCCTTTTTTTGTAAGCTTCTACGAACTTTTTATTATCTGGATTATCGATTGTATAATAATAATTAGAACCAACAATTAAATTTTCCCTTGCTGCAGGATCTAATTGTATAAGTTCTTCAAAGCCCGAGGACCATGACATTACAACTGGCTTTTTTGGAGTAAAACCAAAATTATTTAATTGTCTAACTGCTGAAATAGCATCAAGACCAAAATTAATCATATATACTGCATCAGGATTTTTTGACATAGCTTTTGTTATAAAAGTTGAATACTCTCTGTGACCTAATGGATGTCTATCAACACCTACTACCTCAAGACCATACTTAGGTGCTAAACTTTCAACATATTTTTGCAGTGTCCATCCAAAAGCATAATCAACTACAAATAAGTATATTTTTTTTGCATCTGGATTTGCTTTTTTAAATATTTTAAGGTCTGCATCCATCGCTGTCCACGCATTTGCAGCCCACATAAAAGCGTATTTATGACATTTTTTTCCTGAAATATCTTCAGTTCCTCCAGAGAAGTAATACATAACTTTATTTTTTTTTGCCACTTCAGTTACAGCTAACGCGACACCAGAAGACCATGGACCTACTATAAAATTAACTCCTTCAGTATCAATTGCTTCCTGAGCTCTTCTTGCAGCTGGTCCGGCTTTAGTTTCACTATCTCTCGTAATGTATTTAATTTTCTTTCCATTTATTTCATAACCTACCTCCTCAAGTGCTATTTGGGCACCTTCGTCTAATAATTTCCCAGAATCAGCATATGGGCCACTGAATGGAAATAAACCAAGAATATTTACAGTGTCTGCCGAAACTAAATTTGGCATCAACATAATAAACATTGAAGATATGAAACAAATAAATTTATTTTTTGATTTTGATAAAATTATTTTAAACATTTTTAACCTTTCTTTTCTAATTTATGAAAATAGACTGGTATCAAATTGATACTTATCAAAACTAAAAATTCATTTATCTAATTTAATCTTCAAAATGATACAATTTTAATCTTTTTTACATTGATCTATGATTAAGTTTTTAATTTATGAAAAAAGGCAATTAATTTTCTGATTTTTTCCAAAAATTCTTAATCGATTTAGGCATCTCTAGATTGTTAATATGTGAAATATTTTTTGTTGGTAATTTAAAAAAAGATTATATATAAGTATACCAGTTTAGAATGATTTTAATTTAGATTTATTGGGAGGGATCTATATGATACCTAGTGCATTCACTTTTTATAAACCAGATAATATAGATAAAGCTGTATCTCTTATGTCAGACTTTGGGGATGAGGCAAGGGTAATTGCTGGAGGTCATAGTTTGATACCAGTTATGAAACAAAGACTTACGGATATTAAACATTTAATAGATTTGTCTGGGATTAATGAAATTAAAGGTATTGAAATTACAGGTAACCAAATATCAATTGGTGCAATGACCACACAAGTTGAATTGATAAATAATGAAGAATTATTTAAAAAAGCCCCTATTATTAGGGAAGCTTCATTGCAAATTGCTGACCCCCAAGTCAGGAACCTTGGTACAATCGGGGGAAATGTGGCTAATGGTGATCCAGCGAATGATATGCCTGGCTTAATGCAATTACTTGACGCTACTTATAAATTAAGTGGGTCTAACGGTGTTCGCGATGTAAAAGCAAGAGAATTTTATGAAGGAGCTTATTTTACTGTTAGGGAAGATGATGAAATTCTTATTTCAATTTCCTTTGAAGCTCCATCAGGTGGTTATGCCTATGAAAAACAAAAAAGAAAAATTGGTGATTACGCGACTGCAGCAGCCGGAGTTATAGTAAAGGTTGAAAATAATATGTGTTCAAGTGCTTCTATAGCACTAACTAATCTGTCAGACACTCCTGTATATTGTGATAAAGCTGTAGATATAATCGTTGGAAAAGAAATTGATAACAACATATTAAAACAAGTCACAGAAGCTTGTGTAGAACAAAGTGATCCTGTGGCTGATCAAAGAGGACCAGTTGAATTTAAGAAGTATGTAGCTGGTATAGTAATTAAAAAAGCTCTTACAAGAGCTATTGAACGAACCTAATTAAGGGGAAAGATATGGAAAAAATTAATGTCGCTATGACAGTTAATGGTAAAGATGAGACATTGTCAGTTGAGCCGAGAACACTTTTAGTCCACGCTCTTAGAGAGCACTTAGATTATACTGGTGCACATATAGGATGTTCTTCATCTCATTGTGGTGCTTGCACCATAGATATGAACGGAAAATCAGTAAAGTCTTGTACAGTATTTGCCCCTCAAGCAGAAGGAGCTGAAATTTTGACCGTTGAAGGTATAGGTTCTCCCGATAAACTTCACGCTATACAAGAAATGTTTAAAGAGCATCATGGTTTACAATGTGGATATTGCACACCTGGAATGATTATGAGGTCATATAGATTTTTACAAGAGAACCCTAATCCTACAGAAGAGGAGGTTAGATTTGGTATTTCAGGAAACTTATGCCGATGTACTGGATACCAAAATATTGTTAAATCAATAATGGCAGCCGCAACTAAAATAAGAGATGAAGCTAACGTTGAGAAAAAGGAAATAGCATAATGGATGACGTAAAAACCCCATCAAGAGAAGAAAGAAAAAGTGCATTAAGCGGTCTTGGCACTTCTAGAAAAAGAGTAGAAGATGCTAGATTTACCCAAGGTAAAGGTAATTATGTAGATGATATAAAGTTAAAAGGAATGCTTTTTGGTGACTTTGTAAGATCACCAGTTGCACATGCAAGAGTAAAGAACATTGACACAAGTGCTGCTCTAGCCTTACCTGGTGTTCATGCAGTACTTACTGCAGCTGATTTAGAACCATTAGGTCTACATTGGATGCCAACGCTTGCAGGTGACAAACAAATGGTTCTTGCAGATGGTAAAGTTCTATTCCAAGGGCAAGAAGTTGCGTTTGTTGTTGGAGACGACAGATATGCTGTAGCTGACGGTGTTTCTTTGGTTGAAGTTGAATATGAGGAGTTGCCAGTAGTAACAGATCCTTTTAAAGCTGAATTAAAAGATGCACCTATCTTAAGAGAAGACATTGCAGATCAGAAAGAAGGTGCCCATGGAGCCAGAAGACATCCAAATCACATTTTTACATGGGAAGCAGGTGAAAAGGAAGAAACTAATAAAGTATTAGAAGAAGCAGAAGTTGTTGCTGATGAGATGGTTTATTATCATAGGACACATCCATGTCCTCTTGAAACTTGCGGTTGTGTTGCTTCTATGGATAAAGTTAATGGTAAACTTACAGTTTGGGGTACATTTCAAGCCCCACATGCTGTAAGAACGGTAGCGTCATTAATTTCAAGTATTCCAGAGCATAACATTAGAATTATTTCTCCAGATATTGGTGGCGGATTTGGAAATAAAGTAGGTGTTTATCCAGGTTATGTTTGTTCAATTGTCGCTTCAATTGTAACTGGTGTTCCAATAAAATGGGTTGAAGACAGAATGGATAACTTAATGGCCACTGCCTTTGCAAGAGATTATTGGATGCATGGTAAGATATCAGCAACAAAAGAAGGAAAAATTACTGGTTTATGGTGTCATACTACAGCTGATCACGGAGCATTTGATGCATGTGCTGATCCCACAAAGTTTCCAGCTGGATTTATGAACATTTGTACTGGTTCATATGATATTCCAGTTGCTTATTTAGCTGTTGATGGTGTTTATACAAACAAGGCACCAGGTGGCGTAGCATATAGGTGCTCTTTCAGAGTGACTGAAGCTTCTTATTTTATAGAAAGAATGATTGAGGTGCTTGCACAGAAGCTTGGAATGGATTCTGCTGAACTCCGATCTAAGAATTTTATAAAAAAAGAGCAATTCCCTTATACATCAGCTCTTGGTTGGGAATATGATTCAGGCGATTATCATCAAGCTTGGGAAAAAGCTATGAAATCTGTAAACTATAAACAACTAAGAGAAGATCAAGCAAAACAATTACAGTTATTTAAAGATGGTAAATCAAGAAAGTTGATCGGTATTGGTCTTAGTCACTTTACTGAGATAGTAGGAGCTGGTCCCGTTAAAAATTGTGATATCCTTGGCTTAGGAATGTTTGATGCTTGTGAAATAAGAATTCATCCAACGGGTTCGGCAATTGCAAGACTGGGAACAATTTCTCAAGGTCAAGGTCATGCCACCACATTTGCTCAAATATTAGCATCAGAAATTGGTATTCCAGCTTCTGACATCACATTAGAAGAAGGTGATACAGATACCGCCCCTTATGGATTAGGTACTTATGGATCTCGTTCTACACCAGTTGCTGGAGCAGCAACTGCAATGGCTGGTAGAAAAATTAGAGCAAAGGCACAAATGATTGCAGCTTATTTGCTAGAAGTGCATGATGATGATTTAGAATGGGATGTTGATAGATTTTCAGTCAAAGGTGCCCCTGAAAAATTTAAAACTATGAAAGAGATTGCATTTGCATCTTATAATCAGGCCATACCTGGTGTAGAACCCGGTTTGGAAGCAGTTAGTTATTATGATCCACCAAATATGACTTATCCAAACGGAGCTTATGTAGTCGTTATGGAAATTGATGTAGATACTGGGGTTAGTGACATAAAACAGGTTTACGCTCTCGACGATTGTGGTACTCGAATAAATCCAATGATTATCGAAGGTCAGGTTCACGGTGGATTAACAGAAGCTCTCGCTATATCTATGGGACAGGAAATTGCTTATGATGAGCAAGGTAATGTTATGACAGGTACTTTGATGGACTTTTTTATTCCAACTGCTTGGGAAACACCAAATTACGAAACTGATTATACAGAAACACCAAGTCCGCATCATCCTATAGGTGCAAAAGGTGTGGGTGAAAGTCCTAATGTAGGTGGAGTGTCTGCTTTCTCAAATGCTGTACATGACGCTTTTAAACCATTTGGATTAACTCAGGCACATATGCCTCATGATCATTGGAGAGTTTGGAAGATTGCTAAAGATCTTGGACTTCATAGTTAGTCTAGCTGATAAACAAAAATGCAATGGCAAAATATTAAGAAGTACCTATATGATTTAGATTATATAGCATCAGATGAATTAGCTATGAGTATTCACATAGCTTCACGTCTTGGTAGACCTCTATTATTGGAAGGTGAGGCAGGTATTGGAAAAACTGCCCTCGCCATTGCTTTATCTAAATTGCATGAAACTAGTCTTATAAGATTACAATGTTACGAAGGTCTTGATTCCACCTCAACAATTTATGAATGGAATTATCAAAAACAATTACTTGCAATACGTTCTAACGAAACCAAAAGTAACAATGAAATAGATATTGATAACTACATATTCTCTAGAGATTTTCTTTTGGAAAGACCTTTATTAAGGGCAATAACTCAAAAGAAATCACCTGTTCTTCTTATTGATGAAATCGACAGAGCTGACGAAGAGTTTGAAGCGTACCTTTTAGAAATTTTGTCTGAGTTTCAAGTCTCTATTCCTGAATTTGGTACAATAAAAGCTGTTTCAAAGCCAATTGTAATTATAACGTCTAATAGTACTAGAGATTTATCAGATGCTCTAAGAAGAAGGTGTATTTATAATTATGTATACTACCCAAAAAAAGAACTTGAGCTTCAAATATTGCAAAAAAAAATGCCTGATATTGAATCAGAATTATCAAGACAAATAGTTAGCTTTGTTCAAAATTTAAGAATGGAAGATTTAGAAAAAAAACCTGGTATAGCAGAAACTCTAGACTGGGCTGCAGCTATATCAGGATTGGGATTAAAGGATTTATCTGAAAATCATGAAATCTTACATTCAACTTTGGTCTGTTTGTTAAAAACAGAAGCTGACAAGGCAATTATTTCTGTAGAAACAAGTCAGAAATTAGCTAAAGTATAATATGCTTAAACCTACAAAATTTCTGTTAAGTTCGTCCAAAACTTCTAGGTTGTTAGACTTTAGTCATCACATGTCTGCTAACGGTTTTAACACTTCCTTTGATCAGGTAACTCAGTCTCTTAATAGTTTGAAAAATATTGATTTGTCTAAAATACAAGAATGGAAAAATGCTCTTAAATCTATTTATTGTTACAATTTTGAAACATATGAAAAATTTGATGAATTGTTCGATTCCTTTTGGACAAATGAAGGAAGAAAAAAAACAAATATCCAAAGACAAAATAATAATAAAAATAAAGATTCAACTAATACTCGAAGTATTTTAGCCCCTCCCGAGCAGGGTACACTTGACAATGAATCAACAAATAAATCTATGACTGATAACGAAAATGAAATGGAAGCTTCTAGTAACGTAGTGTCTAAAATAACTGCTAGTTTTATAGAAAACAAAAAGAAAACAGATTTAAAAGAACTAATTGATTCTGATTTACAAAAAAGAATACACTCAGCTGTTTTGAAAATAGCTAAGTCAATTAAACATAAAAGATCGAGACGATTAATAGCAGAGAGAAAAGGTATTAAATTAGACTTAAGGAGAATTGTTAGTAAATCATTACCCTATGAAGGTTATCCTATTAAACTGTATAAAAAAAGTAAGCCTAAAAAGCCGATGAGAATAGTTAGCATATTAGATATATCGGGATCTATGAAGGTATATAGTCAAATTTTTTTAACTTTTGTTAAAGGTTTGGTAGGAGTTGATCAATCTGCAGATGTATATCTGTTTCACACAAGATTGATGAGAGTTACAGAATATCTTAAAGAAAATGACACTTTAAAAGCGGTTAATAGGATTTCTTTACTTACAGAGGGATTTTCGGGTGGTACTAAAATTGGAAAGTCATTAAAGGAATTTAATAATGTTTATTCAAAAAACCAAGTTAATGGTAGAACAGTTGTTATTATTATTTCCGACGGTTACGACACAGGAAGTCCAAAAATTGTTTCGCACGAACTTGAAAAATTAAAAAAGAGAAATTGTAAAATAATCTGGCTAAATCCTCTTCTTGGATGGGAGAATTATGAACCAGTTGCTGCTAGCATGAAAGAAGCATCTTCGTATTTAGATTTATTTGCGCCTTGTAATACTATCGAAGATTTAGAAAATTTAGAAAAAGAATTATGTATGATATGACAAATAATGATGAAAAATTAAATTTTGAAAATGTTTTGAAAACTCTTGAAAATAAGGGATCTTCTTTTGTAATTGCTACTGTAATTAGAACTATGTCGTCAACTGCTGCAAAACCTGGCATGAAAGCGATAATATCAAACAATGGCGAAATATTATCAGGTTGGCTTGGAGGTGGATGTGTTACTAACGCTGTATGTAATACAGCTATAGAAACATTAAATTTAAAAAAACCCAAATTAGTTGTGTTAAGTCCAGACGATATTAAAGAAGATTTGGACGAATTAAAAAGCGATCAAACTTTTCATAAAAAAAATTATTGTCCTAGCGAAGGTTCAATGGATATTTTTGTTGAGCCTTATTATCCTAAATCAGAATTAATAGTTTATGGTAATACACCAATTGCAAATGAATTAGTCAAATTTGGCGAGAAATATAGCTTTAATGTGGTTCATGTTAGAAATTTTCAAGACGGTAATAATAATAATTTAAATGAATTTTCGGAGAAATTTATTGTTATAGCTACTCAGGGTAACTCAGACCTAATAGCAATAACAGAATCGCTAAAAATAAAAGCAGCTTATATCGGCCTTGTTGCAAGCAAAAAAAAATATCAAGCTTTAAAAAAGAAAATAACTGATGACGGTGTGTCGCAAGAAAAATTAAAAGATATAATTT
Source organism: SAR116 cluster bacterium AG-335-N04 (assembly GCA_003279355.1). Lineage (GTDB taxonomy): Bacteria > Pseudomonadota > Alphaproteobacteria > Puniceispirillales > Marisalimonadaceae > Marisalimonas. Next base: position 5,858 of record QBZS01000027.1, on the reverse strand, counting down.
GTCCTGCAGGAATTTTTATAAATGCAATTATGCCCGAGGAAGTAGCCTTATCAATTTTTGCAGAAATAATTGAATTAAAAAGATCTGGTAAAATTGGAAGTAAAAAATTTTAAATAGTAAATTTAAGTAAATCGGAGAAAATCATGGAACTTAACGATGAAATTACGATACCAGCAAAATTAGAATTAGTTTATAAGTCATTAAATGATCTTGAGGTATTAAAATCATGCATTCCTGGTTGTGAAGAACTTATTGAAGAAGAAGATGGCAAATTATCTGCAAAGGTTGTTTTGAAAATTGGCCCTATAAAAGCTAAGTTCAAGGGAAAAGTTACTTTAGATTTATCAAATGGTCCCACAAAATATTCACTTACTGGAGAAGGTGATGGTGGTGTTGCTGGATTTGCTAAAGGTGGAGCTGATGTTGAGTTGACCGAAGATGGTGATCAAACCGTATTAAAGTATGTTGCTAAGAGCGAAGTCAAAGGAAAAATTGCTCAACTTGGGAGCCGTTTAATTTTAAGTACAGCTAAAAAATTATCTAAAACTTTTTTCGAAAATTTTAAAGTTTATATGGAAGGCGACAAAAAAGAGGTTATTTCTTAGTTAATTTTCTTTTTTTGAATTAAAATTTTAGAGGCTAATTAGATTATATACTACCTAATTATACTAGTATATGTATCAATCGGTTGGGTATTATGATCAGGGTGAAATAGTGAAATATAATAAAAACTAAAAGTAAAGTTTCAGAGATTTTCAATGCAAATTAACAATTCTAATTTGGAAAAAGAGTTTACCTTAACATCTAAAAATTTAATTAAAATATTAGATTATTGGAAAATTATTTATAAATGCTATTCTCATGAACCAGTTATGACTGTTAAAGAAGCTAAATTCGTTCAAGAAGAAATTTTTGGTTTAGACGATAGTAACGGGCATATTAAAAATCTTTATTTAAGAGATAAAAGAAAAAACAATATATTATTAGTTGCTCATCAAGATGCCTCAATAGATTTAAAGTTGTTAGCCAAAATAATTAAAATGGAGCGCTTAAGTTTTGGTTCCCCCAATAGATTATTTGAAAACTTAGGAGTTTTACCAGGAGCTGTGTCTCCATTTGCAATGATAAATGGTGCAAAAACAGGTGTGTCTTTGTTTTTAGACAATAATTTGAAGTCATTTAGTAAAATTTACGCACATCCATTAGAAAACGACAAAACTTTAGAAATATCAATTAAACAGTTAGAAAAATTTTTTGAAAAAATATCAGTCATCCCGAATTGGATTGACCTTGACTCTATTGATAATTGAAAAACATATTATCAAAAATTATTGACATATCCTTTTTCATGAAACAAATTTTCTAAATGAAATCTATACTTTTTTCAAAAAAATATATTTATACTCCTATTATTGCTTTCTTTATCTTTATAACATCAATATTTCAATCTGTTGACGCTAAAGACACTTCTTTAATGATAATGATAACAGACAAAAATTGCTTATATTGCATTGTGTGGGAAAAACAGATTGGTAAAATATATCCAAAGACTGAAATAGCAAAAAAATTTCCATTACATAGAATAGAAGTTAAAAATTTTGTTAACTTTACTAAATATGATTTAAAAAAAACAAATATAACCCCAACATTTATTATTATAAAAAATGGTAATGAAACAGGCCTTATTGAAGGATATACAAATCCAGAAATGTTTTGGTGGCAAGTTGACGAAATTATTGATAACTAATACAATTAATATATTAAATGTTTATTGGAGATATTAATGAAGCAAATTAAGATGAAAATAATATCTAGAAGAAATGTTTTGTATTTATTGGGCGGAGCTACAAGCTCAGTATTATTTTCAAAATATGCACTGTCCAAACCTAACCTAGCTCTAAATAAAATTAACGAAATAAGTAAAAATGCCAAAGTTGATGAAGTTGATCTTTTCCTTGATGTACCAGAAATTGCAGAGAATGGAAATCAGGTCAAAGTAAGTTTTGATATTGAAAGTCCAATGACAGAAGAAGATTTCGTTAAAACTGTTTATATTTTAGCTGACGGAAATCCCGCACCAAATGTAGCTAAATTCTCTTTTACAACAGATATGGGAGCGTGCTCCGCTACAACAAGAATGAGATTATCTAAAACTCAAAATATTTACTTATTAGCAGAATATAATAACGGTAATTTTGCCATGACAAAATCAAAAGTAAAAGTTACTATTGGTGGTTGTGGTGGTTAAGAAGGGAGGCTTGTGATGTCAAAAATAAAACCAAGAGGAAAAGTTCCTAAAACAGCTTCAGTTGATGAAATAATTGAAATAAAAACACTTATTAGGCACCCAATGCATAGTGGCCGAATGAAGGACAAAGATGGAAAAAAAATTCCAAAAAGAATTATTAATAAATTTTTAGTAAAATTTAATGGAAAGCAAGTTTTTGGTATGGATTTAGAGCCATCAATTTCTACTAATCCTTACATAGCATTTCCGTTTAAAGCAAAAAAAACTGGAACATTTGATTTTGAATGGACAGATGATAATGGAGATAAATATAATATGTCCAGAAAAATGACTGTATCTTAACTCTTAGGTATTACTTTGAAGAAAAATAAAAAAAATCAAAGTTTAAAACTTAATAGAAGAGAGCTCTTAGTTGGCTCAGCCTCTTTAGGAGCTATGGCGGCTGCATCCAATTCAGTTTTTGCTAAAGAAGTTTCCTCAAATAACTTACCACCTAATGTACCTGAGTGGACTGGTGAGCTTGGAGACGGTGTAGATGTTAATCCTTATGGAATGCCATCACAGTTTGAAGAAAATGTCGTCCGTAGAAATGTAGAATGGTTAACTGCAAGTAGTCAGTCTTCAGTGAATTTTACTCCTATTCAAGATTTAGAGGGCATAGTCACTCCTAATGGGTTGTGTTTTGAAAGGCATCATGGAGGCGTTTCAATAATAAATCCTAAAGATTATCGTCTCATGATTAATGGTTTAGTTGATAGAGAAATGATTTTCACTTTGGATGATCTAAAAAGATTTCCACAAACAAATAAATTTTACTTTTTAGAGTGTGCCGCTAATGGCGGTATGGAGTGGAAAGGCTCTCAGTTAAATGGATGTCAATATACTTTTGGCATGGTTCATAATGTCCAATACACTGGGGTTAAATTATCAGATTTAATTCTAGAGACTGGTTTAAAGCCAAAAGCAAAGTGGGTTCTAGCTGAAGGGAGTGATTCTTCTGGTATGACAAGGTCTATACCAATTGAAAAATTACTTGATGACTGCATGATAGCTTGGGCTATGAATGGAGAGGCTTTGAGATCAGAACAAGGCTATCCAGCGAGGCTTGTCGTACCAGGCTGGGAAGGTAATATGTGGGTGAAGTGGTTAAGAAGGCTTGAATTTGGAGATATGCCTTATATGACACGTGAAGAAACTTCAAAATACACTGATTTACTACCTGAAGGAAACGCACGAATGTTCACTTGGGTTATGGATGCTAAATCTGTAGTTACTTCTCCTAGTCCTGAAAAACCAATTTTGAATAAAGGTGTTCATCAATTAAGAGGCCTTGCTTGGTCAGGTAGAGGTAAAATTTCAAGAGTTGATGTTTCTTTGGATGGTGGAAAAAATTGGAAAACTGCAAAACTACATAAACCTGTATTGAGCAAAAGTGTAGCTCGTTTTACCTTTCCTTTTGAATGGAATGGAGAAGAGTTACTTATACAATCTAGAGCTATTGATGAAACAAATTATGTTCAACCAACCATCCAAGAGCTTCAAAAAATTAGAGGCGTTAACTCAATTTACCACAATAATTCTATTGCAACATGGCTGGTAAATTCTGATGGTAAGGTTGATAATGTTCGACTTGGTTAAGCACTCAATATTATTTTCTTTTTTTATTTTTTTATCAAGCTTTGTAAATGCTGATGACAGAAAATTTAATTTAGGAAAAATAGCAACCAAAACTGAAATTGCTGGATGGAACATTGATGTTAGACCTGATGGTATGGGTGCTCCAAAAGGAAGTGGAGATGCAATTAAGGGCGAAGAAGTTTATGCAGAACAGTGTGCTGCCTGTCATGGGGATTTTGGTGAAGGTGTTGATAGATGGCCAGAGTTAGTTGGTGGTGAAGGTAGTCTTGACACTCATGATCCTGTAAAAACAACTGGAAGTTACTGGCCTTATGCATCAACAATGTATGATTATATTTATCGCGCAATGCCTTTTGGTGTTGCGCAATCTCTAACGCATGACGAAACATATCAGATAGTTGCTTATCTTCTTTATATGAACGAGATCATAGAAGAAGATTTTGTTTTGTCGGAAAAAAATATTGGAAAAATAAAAATGCCAAACCAAAAAGGCTTTTTATTACCTGATCCAAGACCAGACATTGCTAACACTGATGGAAAACCATGCATGAAAAATTGTAAAGTGCCAACTAAGATCATTGGAAAAGCTAGAGATATAGACGTTACACCAGAAGAAGAAAAATCATAAATTAAAGGTTAATTAATGCGTTCTAGGCGTGAATTTATCCAATTAGCATCAGTTTCAGCAATGCTATTAGCTACAAAATCTTGGAATGCTGTAGCAGCAAAGCAAAAACTCAAAACTGAAGATCTCTTAGATTTTGATGCAAAAGGACAGGTTACACTCCTACATTTAACTGATATGCATGGTCAATTAAAACCCGTATATTTTCGACCACCATCTGAAAACTTTGGTGTTGGTAAATTTGAAGGAATACCACCTCATTTAATTGGAGAAGCATTTCTAAAACATTTTGATATATTACCAAATACACCATTAGCTTACGCTCACACTATGGTTGATTATGTTCCATTGGCAATGGAATATGGTAAGTTAGGTGGCCTAGATCATACAACAACTTTGATAAAAGCAATTCGCTCTGAAAGAGGAGATGATAAAGTACTTCTTCTGGATGGAGGTGATACATGGCAGGGATCGTACACTTCGCTTCAAACTCAAGGCGCTGACATGGTTGAAGTTATGAGAGCATTACAAACTGAAGCTATGGTTGGTCATTGGGAGTTTACCTTTGGACAAGAACGCTTAAAAGAATTAATTGATAAGTTGGGCTACCCATTCCTAGGTGGTAATGTTTTTGATACAGAATGGGACGAACCTGTTTTTGACAGTACAGCCTTTTTTGAAAAAGGGGGAGTAAGTATAGCAGTTATTGGACAGCATTTTCCATATACTCCTATCGCAAATCCAAGATATATGGTGAAGGGTTGGTCTTTTGGTATTAGACCAGAAGTTCTACAAAAAAATGTAGATAAGGCTAGAAAACAAGGTGCAGAAATTGTAGTACTTTTATCTCATAATGGTTTTGATGTTGATCAAAAGCTAGCCTCCATGATTGACGGTATTGACGTGATTTTAACTGGTCATACGCATGATGCTATTCCGAAGGGTATCAGAATTAAAGACACACTTCTATTGTCATCTGGCTCACACGGTAAATATTTAGGAAGGATAGATCTTAAAGTAAAAAATGGAAAAGTTGTAGATACAAGTTCAAATTTAATTCCTGTTTTTTCTGATATTATACCACCTGATCCGTATATGACAAAACTTATTAATAAAATAAGAGCTCCATATAAAAGTGAGTGTAATAGGGTTATAGGTGAAACTGAAACCCTACTTTACAGGAGAGGTAATTTTAATGGCAGTTGGGATGATGTTATTTGTGATACCATTATTCAGGAAAGAGATACAGAAATATCTTTAAGTCCTGGTTTTAGATGGGGTACAACTTTATTGCCAGGACAAAAAATAACAATTGATGATATTTACTCACAAACATCAATGAATTAT
>QBZS01000026.1:0-18688 GCA_003279355.1 SAR116 cluster bacterium AG-335-N04 | reverse complement strand
TTTTTTCTACTTCAGGTGTAAAAGCTTTTTTAACTTTTTTTATCTTAAGTTTTGGTTTTTTTTTAATTAATTCTGCAATTTCTCGAATTTCTTTTTTCTTTTTTAACTCCATGTTCTTTTTTTCAACCATTTTTTTACTTGGCGCTGGTGGCGGCGGTGGTGTTTTTTTAACTTTTTCTTTCTTTATTACTTTTTTAATTTCTTTTACTTCTTCAGCTTTGGTTTCTCCTGACTTAAGAGAAGTTTTGGAACTAATTAGAGTATCTTCAACAATATCTATAGGTGTTTCAATAGGCTCTTTAACTTTAAAAGAAGGTAAACCATAATAAGCAAAAATAATAAAAAAAGCATGAAGCCCTATAGAGATAAAAGTTGACTTAAACATTGTCTCAACTTTCTTTTAACTTAGCTACCAACGCAACCTTGTTAAAACCAGATCTTTTTATTTTAGCTATTGTATCTAGAACTATTCCATATGGTACATTTTTGTCACCTCTAACGTAAATTCTGAGATTTTTATTTCCTTCAGAAATGGCCTTTAGACGAGGTAAAAGATTAAGAGCATCAATAGATCTTTCTTGTATATATAAATCACCATTTTGTTTTATGCTAACCACAATTGGATCACCTTTTGAGTTTAACTGAGCTGCCTTTGTTTTTGGAAGATCTACTGAAACACCTACAGTCAATAAAGGGGCAGTAATCATGAAAACAATCAACAAAACCAGCATAACGTCAACAAAGGGCGTAACATTTATCTGGCTTATTGTTTTATTTTTATTATTTTTATTTTTAATTAGGATCCGATTATACATTTAGTTTTCTTCAACCTGTCGTTGCAAAACTGATGAAAATTCTATTGCGAAATATTCTAAATTATTAGACAGTTTTTCTAAATCATTAGAAAATTTATTATAAGCTGCTACTGCAGGAATCGCAGCTAACAAACCTAATGCTGTTGCAAACAAGGCCTCGGCGATGCCAGGTGCAACAACGGCGAGACTTGTGTTGTTACTAATAGCTATAGATTGAAATGCATTTACAATACCCCAAACAGTTCCTAATAAACCTATAAAAGGCGCTACAGATCCTATTGAGGCTAAGAAGCTCATACCTCTTTCTAATTTTTCAATCTCTCTACTTATAGAGATATGCATAGAATTATTAATTCTTTGAAATATTTCGTTGAGTTTACTCGTAGATAGAGAATGTTTTGAATTTACTCTATTGAACTCACTCATACCAGTTATAAAAACTCTTACTTGAGCACTATTAGTATTTTCATAATATTCTTGATACAAATTGTCTAAATCAACACCAGACCAAAAAACATCCTCAAATTCCATGGAAAATTTTTTTTCCTTTCTTATAATATTTGACTTATTAAAAATAATAGTCCAACACCATATAGAAGCAAAAATAAGAAGAAACATTACTCCTTTAACAAAAGGGTCTGCTTGAAAAAAAAGACCTAATATAGTCAAATCAGGCCCGCTTGAGATAACCTCTGTCTTAACTTCTGAATTCATTTTTTAACCTTTAAAGTTACTGTAAATTATTTTGAAAAAAAGGGTTTTTCAAAACCTTATTTATACGCCTTACTTTAAAGCTACTACTCATAGCTACTATTTGAATAATTCCTCTGACTAACAACTCTTTTGTTTTATTCATTTCACAATACCTGTATGCTAACTGATTTATAACTATACTAGAATTTTTGGCATATTTAAGGCATGTTTCTACCAGTAATGTATCATTAAGAGTAGCTGGTTTGAACCATTTAATATCAGCCTGTCTTACAACTAAAATAATATCATGATTTTTTTTTTAAATTTACTTGATCTATTTTTAATAAATTTAAAAGAGAAGTGCGCGCCCTTTCAAAATATTTTAAATAATTTGTATGATAAACGATCTGACCTGCATCTGTGTCTTCAAAAAAAACTTTGACAACGTAATGATGTATATTATTTTTAATAATACCATCGAGGTTTTGAAAATTTATTTCCATTTAGCAGAAAATCCTAAACTTGTTTCTTATTCGAATTCATCATATCAGATTGTTCTTCTGCATTTTTTGGAGGACTTAAGCCTAAATGTCTCCAACCTGAAGCAGAAACGAATCTACCTCTTGAAGATCTTTGAATTAATCCACGTTGCAACAAATAAGGCTCTATTACTTCTTCAATCATATCTTTTTGTTCTGACAAAATTGCTGACAAAGTATCCAGCCCTACTGGACCACCTTGAAATTTTTCAATAATAATATTTAAATATTTTCTATCAGTTGCATCCAACCCAGATCTATCTACATCCAACTGTGTTAAAGCATTATCCGCAAAATTTTTATCTATTATCTTACTTTTTGATATAGAAAAAATATCTCTAACTCTCCTTAATAATCTTCCTGCGATTCTTGGAGTTCCTCTTGAACGTTTTGCAATTTCATAAGCACCACTCTCTTCAAGATTTAATTGCATTTTTTGGGCTAATTTCAAAAGTATCTTTACTAAATCTTCAGAACTATAAAACTCCATTCTTATTTGAATACCAAACCTATCTCTCAATGGTGTTGTTAACAAACCAGACCGAGTAGTTGCGCCAACAAGAGTAAAAGGAGGTAAATCAATTTTAATAGTTCTTGCCGAAGGGCCCTCACCAATAATTAAATCTAGCTGAAGGTCTTCCATTGCTGGGTACAAGATTTCTTCAATATTTGGAGATAGACGATGAATCTCGTCTATAAATAAAACATCCTTGGGTCTTAAATTCGTTAATAAAGCCGCTAGATCTCCAGCCTTATTTATGATAGGACCTGATGTAGACCTAAACCCAACTCCTAACTCAAATGATATAATTTGTGCTAATGTTGTCTTACCGAGGCCGGGGGGACCAAATAGTAAAGCATGATCCATAGGCTCTCTTCTTGTACTAGCTGCAGAAATAAAGGTAAATAAATTTTTTTGAACTTGAGGTTGGCCAATAAATTCTTTCAGTTGCTTCGGTCTTAGGCTGAAGTCGTGATTCTCTGTGTGCTCTACAGCTTCAAGGTGAACTAACCTATTATCCACTTTTTTTTCATCCGACATTATGTTCCTCCTGACAGTTCTTTGAGAGCAATTGGTACTATTTGACTGACAGTGAAATTTTTATTTTTATTATTTAGACTAAAATCCTTTTTAATCTTCATTACAACTGAGAAAACTTCACTCCTAGAATATCCCAAATTTACGAGTGCTGAAATAATATCTTCAACTTCAACTGAGAAATTACTAGAATCACTATTTTTGTTATTATTTAACTTTTCTTGAAGTGTTACTGGAATATTTTTACTAATAGAATTGTAAAATAGACTATTATTTAAACTTGATATTTTTTCAACTAATTCTGTTGTTATCCTGCCTGCAACTTTGGGACCAACTCCATCTGCTCTTGCAATCATAACTTTATCTCCAGAAGAAATTGCTAAAATTAATTCATCAACATTTAACGTTGAAAGAATAGAAAGAGCTGCTCTAGGGCCAACACCTTGGACAGTTTGTAATAATTTGAAAATATTTTGATCCTTCGACGATGCAAAACCATATATAACTATATTATCGTCTTTAATTTGCAAATCAGTAAATAATGTCAATTCTGATCCTATTTCGTCTAAAGAAGTTATTAATTTTGATGAGACGTGCAAAAGATACCCAACACCATGTACCTCCAAGACAATCTCAGATTTACCTATAAGGATTAATGTTCCAGTAAGAGAAGCTATCATTAAAGACCTAAAAGTTTAATTACGGATACATTATACATTTTTTTCTTTTAATAAAGCTTTTGCGATTGCTGAATTTAAACCATTGTAATCATCCGATAATTTAGTGGTTATATTGTCGTAATCTAAATGTTGAGCAGAAATAGCTATTGCTAATGCATCTGAGCTATCTTCATTTTTAGGTATAATGTTTAATAATTTTTCTATCATTGATTTAATTTGATCTTTTGAAGCAGAGCCATAGCCTGTAACTGTTTTTTTTACTAGCTTCGGAGGAAGCTCTTTAATTTGAAGCCCTGCCTGGGCCAAAACTAAAATTGAAACCCCTCTTGCCATTCCAAGCTTTAAACTTGAACCAGTTCCTGGCCCAACGAAGATCTGTTCTATAGCGGATATATTTGGTTCGTATTTTTTAACAATTAATGATAATTTATTCTTTATAAAAAGAAGCCTTTCTCCAACTGAGGATATAGATGGCGGAGATATTCTTCCATCATCAACATGAATAAATTTATTATTTCTAAATTCAATTATTCCCCAGCCTGTATTTCTTAATCCTGGATCAATTCCAATTATACGCAAAGTAATAACCTTTTTTATAGATTAATATTTTTTATAATGTCGTCATTAATTTCAAAATTACCATAAACTCCTTGAACATCCTCACAATTATCGAGTGTATCTAAAAGCTTTAAAATCGAAGTGGCTTTTCTTTCATCGTCAATTTGAACATTATTTTCAGGATACCATATTAATTCCGCCTGATCAGGAATCCCCAAAATACCTTCAAGTTTTTCACGTACATTGTTAAACTCATTTACAGAAGTTATTATTTCATAATTATTTTCGTCTGCTTTGACGTCATTAGCACCAACTTCGATAGCAATATCAAAAATTTCGTCTTCACTCATTATATTTTTTTTATATACAATCTGACCGACATTATTAAACATAAAAGATACCGAACCAGTTTCTCCTAAGTTACCTCCATATTTAGTAAAAGAAGACCTCACTTCAGCAGCAGTTCTATTTCGATTATCTGTTAGTGCATCTACAATTAAAGCTACCCCACCTGGAGCATATCCTTCATATCTTATCTCTTCTAAGTTAGAGTTTTCTCCATCTTCAGCTTTTTTAATAACCCTTTCGATATTGTCTTTTGGCATATTTACAGCTCTACAAGCTGATAGCGCAGATCTTAATCTAGGGTTGCTTGATGGATCCGTACCACCTCGAACCGCCACTTGTAATTCTTTTGTAAGCCTTGCAAATTTTTTTGCTCTTCTGGCATCTTGAGCCCCCTTTCTATGCATAATATTTTTAAATTTTGAATGCCCAGCCATTTAAACGTTCCTAGTATATCCTTTAAAATAATCACACTAATATAGTTTGTTCCAATTTGCCCCCTAACCTTAGAGGAATTATTGATTTACTCAAACCATTTGTATCAGTTTCAATAACAACACCACAAAGAGTTGGTTCTCCAGACGATACTTCAAGTCTAGATTTTTTTTCGTTAGGATACATGAATCTTTTAAGCGCATCATTTTTATCCATACCAATAATAGAGTTATAATCACCGCTCATTCCAACATCAGTTATATAAGCAGTTCCATTTTCTAAAATTTGATGATCTGCAGTAGGCACATGCGTATGAGTACCAACAACCGCAGAAACTTTACCATCAAGCGCAAACCCAATGGCCATTTTTTCAGAAGATGCCTCACCATGGACATCTATAAGAGAAAAATCAACATTTGATGTTAATTTGAGATGCTCAATTATTAATGGTACTTTATCAAAAACAGGATCTGATCTAGACATAAATAAATTCGTCATAACATTAGCAACACCAATAGTACCAGCCTTTACTTTTACAATTGTCATACCTAAACCAGGAGTTCCTTCGATCATATTCATTGGCCGAAGTAATCTGTCAGATTTAGATATATATGAAATAATCTCTCTTTTATCCCAAATATGGTTTCCCGTCGTCAAAACATCAGCACCTGCATTAAAAAAGTCATCGCAAATTGAAGGAGTTACGCCAAATCCACCAGCAGCGTTTTCTACATTTATTATAATAGCATCAAGTTTTAATTGTATTTTGAATTCAGCTATTTTTTTTTGTGCTAAATTTCTTGCATTTCTTCCTACAATATCCCCTAAAAATAAAACTTTCATAAATTCCTTCTTTTAATAAAATGTCGAAGATTTACTAGATAAAAATTCTTTTTCTGTGACTATATAGTCTAAATTCATATCATGATTTTCATAAGGTATTTGATCAATTTCTTGTTCACTATACGAAAGTCCAATTGTAATAAAAAACTTTTTTTCTTTTTGAAAGTATTTTTTTAGTTTAATTATAGATTTATCATAATATCCCCCACCATATCCAAGTCTAAAAAACTTTCTATCAAACATTAACATTGGAACAATCATCATTTGAGGCAAAATGATGTTTTTGTCATAAGTAGGCTCTAGATTTCCTAAAGAACCAATTTTTAATTTATCTTCAGGAGTCCATTCCTTGAAAAGCATAGATTTTTTTGCAATATCTACAACTGGCAAACTCATAATTATATGTCTGTCCTCAAAGTGCTTTACAAACTCAAAAGGTTCTATCTCATTGTTTATAGGGTAATATAAACATGCTGTTTTGATGTTATGATTATAAAAAAATATATCATCTAAACAATATTTTATTTGTTTGGCTAAGTTTGCTTTAGAAACAAAATCTAATGTAATTTCGGATCTTTTATTTTTAGCCAAAATTCTAAGGTTTTTTTTCATTTCCATGCTTTGCCGAAAATACGAAAGCCAAATAGTCGTTGGATAAGTTATCCTATGTTGCCTGTTTAACAGGTGGGCGCCATATACTGAAACCAAGGTTACAGAAGAGACGGCTCCCTAAAGATACTTATGGCCCCAAGGATTAAAATTCCTAACAAAAAATTCAGCTTTCTAAGCTTATTTTATTTATTTTCAAGTAACTTTGCAACTTTATTCATTCTATCAGTAGCTTTAGCTAACCAATCAATGAAATCTTCAATTTCTATTAAATTTAAATCTTTATCGGGACTTGATTCTTTATTTATAATTTTGTCAGCTAATATCAAAGAAGTCATAGCTAATAATCTTGCCTCACCTACCACGCCAGAAACCTTGGATAGATCTTCAATAACCTTATTTACCTCTTGAGAAGACTCAATAAGTCTGTCCTCTTCTCCAGATATACACGATACAGGATATTTTATACCATTTATATCCACATTAACAGTTACTTTATTTGACATCTATCGCCTTATAAATCTTTAGCATCTAATGCATTTTGATTATTGTCTAACTCGATTTTGAGGTCATCCAAGTACCTTTCTGCATCAGTAAATTTCTTATTCGCTTCTCTTAAGTCTTTTTTTATTTCTTCAAGTTTAAGTTTGTTTGTAACATTTTCAGCAATGTTTTTTTCTAAAATTTTTATACTTTCTTCAAAATTTTTTTGGATAGTTTTTAGTTCTTCAAGTTTAATCGTTTTTATATCTTTATTTGTCATTAGTTAAATCACTTTAAAATTATTATTTCAATATATTAGATAAATAATTTAACAGTTCAAATTTTTAATAGATTAATTTTATTGAATTTAATAATGTTTAAATTTATAGGTAGTTTAAATTATTAAACGATATTATCACTAACTTCTAAAGGATTTCAAAAATGAAAATGACTAGAACTATAAAAAAGATATTGAATAATTATGAAAGTGATAATCCTGGCGTTAAAGCAAATTTGGTAAATATTTTAATGTCTGGTAAATTAGCCGGTACTGGTAAATTAGTTATTCTTCCAGTTGATCAAGGTTTCGAACATGGTCCTGCAAGATCTTTTGCAAAAAACTCTTTAGGTTATGATCCTCATTATCATTTTAAGTTAGCAATAAATGCAGGTTTGTCTGCTTTTGCAGCCCCTCTAGGAATGCTAGAAGCTGGTGCTGATACTTTTGCCGGGCAAATTCCTCTAATCATGAAAGTAAATAGTTCTAATTCCTTATCAAGAGAGCAAGGAGCTCCTACACAAGCTATAACGGGTTCAGTTAGCGAGGCTATTAGGCTTGGATGTTCCGCTGTGGGGTTTACTATTTATCCAGGATCTGACGTGGCTTTGGATATGATAACAGAAATTCAAGATATCGCACTTGAAGCTAAGGAAGCAGGCCTTGCTGTGGTAGTTTGGAGCTATCCAAGAGGGGGAGATATTAGTAAAGAAGGTGAAACCGCAATAGATATTGTTTCTTACGCAGCTCACATGGCCGCATTAGTAGGTGCTCATATAATTAAAGTTAAACCTCCAACATCTTTTATTGAAGTAAGTGAAGCCAAAAAAGTTTATATGTCAGAGAATATTCCAATTGATACTTTAACTGACCGTATAAAACATGTTGTGCAATCATGCTTTAATGGGAGAAGATTAGTAGTTTTTTCAGGTGGAAACTCAAGAGATAATTATAGTCTTTTGAAAGAGGTTAAAGAACTATATTTAGGTGGAGCAAGCGGATCAATAATTGGTAGAAATACTTTTCAACGGCCATATGATGAAGCCTTAGATTTATTAAACCAAATTACAAATATTTACAGAGGAAAGTAATTTGAAAGTTAATGGAAACACAATAAAACCAGGTAATGTAATAGAACATAAAAATGGATTATGGATTGCAACCAAAACAAGCCATGTAAAGCCAGGTAAAGGTGGAGCATTTGCACAAATTGAGCTAAGAAACTTAAAGGATGGATCAAAACTGAATGAACGCTTTAGGTCCTCTGAAAATGTAGAAAAGGTCATTTTAGACGAGACACCACATATATTTTTATATCAAGAAAATAATAATCTTATATTTATGAACAATCAAACATTCGAGCAAATTACTATAGGTATTGATATGATTGGAGACCAAGCAGCTTTTTTACAAGATGGAATGAATGTTATTATAAATTTATATAATGAAAATCCTGTGTCCATCATAATGCCTGATTATTGTGTTGAAGAAATAATTGAAGCTGATGCTGTTATAAAAGGGCAAACAGTTTCCTCATCTTTTAAACCGGCTATTTTAAAGAATGGGATCAAAGTAATGGTACCTGGTCATATTGAAGTTGGAAGTAAAATAGTAGTTAGACCTTCAGACGGTACTTACGTAGAAAAAGCTAAATCTTAGCAATAGTATATTTATATCAAATATCTAATTTGGAGTGAGAATGAGTAATAAGTCACCACTTTTAAATATTATTTTCCAATCTTTAAATAAAGTAACAAGAAATGTGCTTAGAGATTTTGGAGAAATTGAAAATTTGCAAGTTTCTCCAAAATCTATTGACAACTTTGTATCAAGAACTGAAAACAAAATTTATTCTACACTACTGGAGGATTTAACTAAATCTAGGCCAACGTGGGGAATGAAATTAAATTCTATTGAAGAAAGTATTGAAGATAAATATTATTGGATAGTTGATACGTTAAATGGACGATTTAACTTTTCTCATGCATTGCCGTATTTTTCTATTTCAATTTCAGTAGAATTTAATAATGAAATTTTATCTACTGTTATTCTAGATCCATTAAGAGACGAATTATTTTTTGCAGAAAAAGGTAAGGGATCCTATCTAAATGATAGGAGAATAAGAGTCTCTCGAAGAAGTTCAATAGGCTCATGTGTGTTTTCAATATATGACGATAGTCAAACAACAACCAACAAAATGACTAATAATATCTTTGAACCAATATATGACCTAGCATCTAAATACTCGTCGGTTACAAGAGAATTTGGATCCTCGGCTCTAAATTTTGCATGGTTAGCTTCTGGAAAAATTGATTGTTTATTTACTAATAATTTAAAGAAGAATCAAGTTGCGTGTGGAGAACTTTTAATAAAAGAATCTGGAGGATACTTAACTAACATAAAATATATTAATGCTTACAAAACTTCCAGTGATTTATTAATTGGTGCAAACCCAACCTTACATAAGGAGCTCCTTAAAAAAATTAATAATAAATTTTAAATATTAGCAAATGAAATTAATAATTTTGTGTCATACAAAAGTCATGTTTTAATGATTTTATCTAAAATAAATGGGGATAAAAATGACAGATCCGAATAAATATGCTTTTAGAATGCTGCTTTTGTTAGTTATTGTAATTATTTTAATTTCATTTTTATTTGTTCCTTTAAAGCAAGCTTTTGAAGATAACACTGCACTTAATAGTGTAATTATTAGTACTTTTATTTTAGGTACTATCTTTTCATTCCGGCAAACATTTCGTTTAAGTAAAGAGGCTAAATGGCTTAAATTTATTAAAAGAAAAGATAGTTTAATGCCTGCTAATATTGCTCTTAAAATAAAGCCAATTCTTCTTGCGCCAGTAGCGGCTGTCCTTAATGAAAATAGGAAAGATAACCCCTCATTATCTGCAAATTCATTGGGGACTATTCTTGACGGTGTTTCATCAAGATTAGATGAAAGTAGAGAAATTTTGAGATATATGATTGGACTTCTTGTTTTCCTTGGTCTGCTAGGAACATTTTGGGGCCTGCTACAAACTATTTCATCTGTTTCTGGAGTTATAAATACTATTGATTTTAATATTGGTAATAATCCTAACGATGGTAACTCCTTATTTACGGATATTCAAAAAGGATTGAGTGCTCCTCTTAATGGAATGTCTACAGCTTTTTCTTCGTCCTTATTTGGTCTTGCTGGCTCACTTATTTTGGGATTTTTAGATCTTCAAGTTGGTCAGGCAAGTAATCGTTTCTTTAATGAACTAGAAGATTGGTTGTCTCAAATGGCTATTTTTACTGCAACTGAAGGAGGAAGCACCGGTTTAAGTGAGGCAGCTGTAGAAAATTTAGCAATTGTATCCAAGCGTGCAAACCAAAATGAGAATGAAAGAGTAAGGATAACTGAAAATATAAACGAATTAACAATTGTTTTAAATCGACTTGTTGAAAAACTTGATGAAGATAGAAATGTGAAAGATCACTTAATTACTATTTCATCAATTCTTAAAAATTTAAATGAACAAAATACTAATAGTATTTCAGAATTTCAATCTAATTTAACTCTAGAGTTAAGAGCCATTTCAAAACAATTATCAGAAATGGAAAAATCATATAACAAGCTGAATAATAAATGAAAATATTTTAAGATTTGAAGAATTAATTTGCAATGTTGAATAAAGTTAGAAGAAGACAAGTAGATTATACATGGCCAGGATTTGTAGACGCATTGGCTAGTTTATTGATGGTAATTATTTTTGTCTTAATGATATTTGTTTTATCACAATTTTTTCTTTCACAAAAAATGACTGGTCAAGATGAAGCCCTAGTTGAGCTAAGGAATAATTTAGTAGAGTTAGGTGAAATGCTTTCTTTAGAAAGGCAAACGACAACAGAATTAACAACACAACTATCTTTGTTAGAAACTAAAATAGTGGAAGTTAAAAAAAATTTAAAAGACGAAAAAGAACTTGTGACTCAATTTAGAGAAGAACTAGCTGGTCAAAGCAACATTCTAAGCTTAAATCAGAGTGAAATTGAAGACTTAAAAGAAAAACTAAAAATAAAGATACAAGATTCACTTCTTTTAAAGAATAATCTTTCGGTGTTAGAGAAAAGAATAAATAAAAAGGATACAGATATAAATGAAAAGAATGAAACTATTAATGCAAACAAAAAAGAAATAAATGAATTAATATCTGCGTCTCTTAAATTACGAAATAAATTGTCTCAATTACAAACTCTTTTATCAGCCTACAAGGCAAAAGATAAAAAAGAAAAAGTAAAAACAATTAACATAGGAAAAGAAATGAATTCTGCTCTTGCTAGAAGAGTGGAAGAACTTCAGAAATTCAAATCAGATTTTTTTGGTAGAGTAAGAGAACTTATCAAAGGACGTAAAGAGATAAGAATAGTTGGGGATAGATTTGTTTTTCAATCAGAAGTTCTCTTTAAAGTTGGTTCAGAAGAATTAGGCATTAAAGGACAAGAAGAAATGGCTAAGCTTGCAATAACTTTAATGGATATAGAAAAATCATTACCAACTGATATTGATTGGATACTCCAAATCGATGGACACACAGATAATTTACCAGTTAAAAGAGGGCAGAATTACTTAGATAATTGGGAGCTATCGACAAAAAGAGCTTTATCCGTTCTAAGATTTTTAATAAAGCAAGGTATTAAACCTGATAGGTTGTCTGCCTCAGGCTATGGAAGTTTTCAGCCAATTGATAAAAAAAATACAAATGTTGCAAGAGCAAAAAATAGAAGGATTGAAATGAAAATAACACAGAGCACAAAAACTAATCAATAAGAGAAAAAATGATAGAAAAACTAGTTAATAAATTTAAAGCAAATTCAATACGGCATTTATTTATAATTTTTATTATATTTGCCTTAAGTGGATCAGGTTCTTTATTTATATCCTCTCCAATTTTAATTGTACTAGGTTTAGATAAATTAATTACGTTTTATCCCCTATATATTTTAGTAAGAATAATTTTAATTATTCCCATTTATCAATTTATATTAATTATAATAGCTTCACTTTTTGGGGAATTTGATTATTTCTGGAAATTTGAGAAAAAATTTCTTCAACGGCTTAGAATTATAAAATAATTCAAATAACTTGTAATTATTAAAATTTAATTGTAAGTATTTGTAATTTAACGCATTCATGAGATTAATATGAAAAAAGATATTCACCCTGATTATCACGAAATTACTATTATTATGACTGATGGAACTGAATATAAGACTAAATCCA
Organism: SAR116 cluster bacterium AG-335-N04; assembly: GCA_003279355.1. Lineage (GTDB taxonomy): Bacteria > Pseudomonadota > Alphaproteobacteria > Puniceispirillales > Marisalimonadaceae > Marisalimonas. Next base: position 6,106 of record QBZS01000026.1, on the reverse strand, counting down.
CTATGGGAAAAGCTGGAGATACCCTTAAACTCGATATAGATCCAAAATCTCATCCTGCTTGGACTGGCCAGCACAGAATATTAGATTCCGGTGGTCAAGTTGCTCGTTTTAATAAACGCTTTTCCGGCCTCGGGATTAAAACAGACTAATTCTCTATATAATGAAAATTACTAAATTTTAATATTTTTTCTGTTAATTCTGTTAATAGTTTTATACGGTTAACTTTTATTTTTTTATCTTCATGATTTACAATTATTTTTTCAAAAAATGAATGTATAACATAATGTAAATTGATAACTTCTTTCAAAATAATTCCTTGATGTTCTAGATCTGTTAAATATTTTTTTAAATTAGTATCTAAATTCTTAGACTTATCATAAATTTCTTGTTCTTCAGAACTCTCAAAAAGATGAATATTAAGTTTGACGTTCGATATATCTAAGAGTTTATTAGATTTGATTATATTGTTTAATCTTTTGAAATTGACTAAAAATGTTTTGAAATCATTAGTATCTTTAATATTGTTAAGGCAATTAACTCTTTCATTCAGAATCGGAAATAAATAATTTTTAGACTCTTTTAAACTGATAACTGACTCAATGATATCATCTCTGAAATTTTGTTTTTTTAAAATAAATTTTACTTTATCGATTATAAAATCAACCAAATCTAATTTAATTATTTTTGATGAGTTTTCATAAGACTTGAGTGCTTCAGTAAAAAGATCATTTATTGAAATATTTAATTTTAATTTCATTAAAATTTGAACTATGGAATAACCCGCCCTTCTAAGAGCAAATGGATCTTTTGAGCCACTCGGCTTTTTATTTATTATGAAAAAACCTGTTAAATTATCAATGTTATCAACCATAGAAAGCATGCAACCAAGTTTAGTTTTAGGCATATCATTTGAAATACCCTTTGGTTTGTATTGATCAAAGATTGCGTTTGAAATCTCATTCGGTTTTCCATTTAATTTAGTGTAATATCCTCCCATAATTCCCTGTAACTCTGGGAACTCCCCTACCATTTCTGAGACCAGATCAAATTTTGATAAAATACAAGCTTCTCTAGCCAAAGAAACGTCTACTTTAAACAAACTAGAAAAATATTTAGAAACTGCTGATAATCTTATTATTTTATCATGTAAAGAACCTAATCCTTCGTAAAATAAAACTTTTTTTAATTTTTCATTGAAATCTTCAATTTTAGTAGAAGTATCTGTCTTCCAGAAGAAATCAGCGTCAGACAATCTAGCTTTCAATACCCTTTCATTACCCTCAATTATACTTTTATCTCTTTCATTTTTAGGGATCGTGTTTGAAACAAATAAGAATTTAGGCACTAAATTATTTTTATCATCAATAATCGAAAAATATTTTTGATGAACTTTCATTGCAGTAGTTAAGACTTCTTTGGGCAAGTTCATAAATTGTTTATCGATAGTTCCAATTAAGACATTAGGAAATTCTACTAATCCTAAAACTTCGTCTAACAAGTAGTCATCATCTAATAATTTTATATCTTTGTCTTTTAATAATAATTTTGTGTCGTTTATTATTTTGTTTTTTCTTTTTTTTCTATCTATAATAAGGTAATTATTTTCTAATAATTTTTCGTATTCATCTATATTTTCTACCTCTATTTTTTTATTTTCATTTCTATGTCCAAAAGTATAAGTAGAAAAATTTAAAAAATTATTTTTATCTATTGCAACCTTTCCTTCTATTGGTTTATTATTGAATAACAACAAAATATTTCTGAGTGGTCTAGCCCATCTCAATTCAGAATAAGCCCATCTTTGACTTTTAGGCCAAACGAAATTATTTATAATTTCGTTAATAATCTCTGGCAAAACTTCAGAAGTATTTATTCCGTTAATTTGGTTAAGATAAAAATAAAATTTTCCATTTTTTGTATCTTTAATAACAATATCATTTTTTTGAATATTATTTGATTTTAAAAAACCATGAATAGCCTCTTCGTTTGATCCATGTCTAGGGCCTCTTTTTTCAATTATTTGGTTTTTTTGTTTCAAATCTATATTTTTTATAATGATTGATAAATGTCTTGGACTGCAAAAGGTTGAAATTTGTCCATAACCTATATCCCTATTCATAAGGGACTTTTCAAATAGATTTGTTAACTGTTTTTCTGAGCCAGTTTGCATTCTAGCTGGTATTTCTTCAGAGAAAAGTTCTAAGAGCAGGTTACCTTTTTCACCTTTATTCTTAGACATTTGATTTGTCCATCCAAGCTAAACAACATGATCTTGACATATTTCTTACCCTTAAAATATAAGCTTGTCTTTCTGAAACAGAGATAACACCTCTAGCGTCCAATAAATTAAAAATATGGCTTGCTTTAATACACTGGTCATAGGCAGGAAGAGGTAAGGGGTTAATTTTATCTTCTAGTAAAAATGAACATTCTTTTTCAGCATCGTTGAAATGTTGTATTAAAACTGATGAATTTGACTTTTCAAAATTATAAATTGAAAATTCTTTTTCTTGTTGTAAAAAAATATCGCCATAAGTTTTTCCACCTTTGTCTTTATCTAATCCATTCCAGTCTAAATGATAGACATTTTCAACTTTTTGTATAAACATTGCTAACCTTTCTAAACCATATGTAATTTCGCTAGCAACGGGTTTTACCTCTATTCCTCCAACTTGTTGAAAATATGTAAACTGACTTATTTCCATACCATCGCACCAAATTTCCCAACCCAACCCTGAAGCACCTAATGTTGGGCTTTCCCAGTCATCTTCAACAAATCTGATATCATGATTTTTAGAATTTAAACCAACAGCATTTAAACTTTCCAAGTAAAGGTTTTGTATATCGTCTGGAGATGGTTGAATAATAACTTGAAATTGATAATAATGTTGAAGTCTATTAGGATTTTCTCCATACCTTCCATCAGTTGGTCTACGACATGGTTGAAGATAAGCTGCTTTCCAAATAGGATCTGGACCCAAAACTCTCAAAACTGTAGCAGGATGAAATGTACCCGCACCAACTTCAGTGTCATAAGGTTGCATTAAAACACAGCCTTGATCCATCCAATAATACTGTAGCTTCATAATAATATTTTGAAATGATTTATTTTTATCCATTGAAAAGCTTTTGACCTAATTATAATAATTTAATTCTATATTTGAATACTCATAAATAATTCAGATGATATCAAAATTAATCTTTTGAACATTCTTTATTGTTGCAGCGGTCACCTGTGCTCCATAAACCACACTTATCACATTTAAATGCGTCAATGCCTTTTTTATTGGCATCTGATTTATTTTCATTTTTATTTCTAAAGTTAAGTTTTCTTTTTTCTATTATTTTAAAAATATACCATACTGAAACAAGAATAATTAATAGCCAAAAAATTTTACCAACGGAAAGCATCATTTTACAATCCAAACTTATTAAAAGCACTTCTTTCTTCAACTTTATTAATCAACATATCTAGAGCTCCAGACAATAAACTTCCAAAACCAAAAAGCTTTTTCTTTGGTGCAAACTCTTTTATTTTTAGATTTTCTCCGAACCTATCTTTTAGAACTGCTTTCATTTCACCAAAAGAATCTATTAATCCAAGTTCTAAACTTTTTTCACCTGACCAAAAAGCTCCAGTAAAAATTTCTTTATTTTCATTTATAATTTTACTACCTCGTCTTGACTTAACAAATGAAATAAACTGATTATGCAATTCTTTTTGAATTTCTTTTAATCTTTTAACATCGTCTTTATTTTCAGGTAAAAATGGATCTAAAATCGCTTTATTATCGCCTGAAGTGTAGAGGCGACGTTCTACTCCAAGTTTTTGAATTGCTTTGTCAAAACCAAATCCAGAAGATACAACACCTATTGAACCAATTATTGAAGCTTTACTTGCAAAAATTTCGTCTGCTGAACATGCTAACCAATATCCACCTGATGCAGCCACATCTTCAACAAAGGCTATAACTGGAATACTTTTTTTCTCTGATAAACTTCTAATGCGTTTAGATATCATTTCGGATTGGACAGGGGATCCACCAGGAGAATTTATCTGCAATGCAACAGCTTTTAAATTTTTTGCTGAAAAGGCATCTTCAATGTTTTTGTCGATTTCATTTAAATTCAATCCTTTTCTTCTACCCATATTAGGTGCAATAATTCCATTAAGTGGGATTACCGAAACATTTTGAGACTTTCTAAAAATAGAAAGGAGACCCATGGAGTACCTCTATCTGTTAATTTATTATTTATTTAATTAATGTCAAAATCTTAAAGTACAACATTTATTTAATTTCTTAAATAAATTGTTTACTAATAATTAAAAATTCCAACCTCACTTATCATCTTTGCTTTTTTTGTCATTAAACCATTTTTGTTATATAATTTTAATCCTGACATTAATTCTGTTGAACTTGCACCACCCTTTCTTGCAACTAGAATGATTCTTTTAGATGACTTTTTATAATTTGGCCAAAATGGAAAAATTTTAAATGAGCCAGTTTTTTCTCTTAGATGATGCAGTACTAAATCTAAAATTTCACTTGTTATAATTAAGAAAATTATACCTTTACTATTCAGTAATTTAACTGAGCCATTTATCCATTGCTCTAGATTTTTCATCACTTTAGCATAATTTTCTAATTTGTTTTTTGATCTATTTTTATATTCTTTATAAAATGGCGGATTAGATACAACAAAATCAAAAGTATTGACAAGAGTTTTATTAAATTTAAAAATATCAATATTCAATAGTTTAATCTGGTTATTCAAATTATTATTCAAAATATTTTCCTTAGCCAATTCAAGATATTGATTATTGTTTTCTATTGCAGTAAGTTTAATTTTATCGTTTTTGTAAGCAATTATTAAACTTATAGTGCCTACACCGGAACCAATATCAGCCAATGAAACATCTTTTTTTTTATATTTTTGCAAAAACCCATTTACAAAAGCTGCTAAAAAAACTGCATCAAATCCAAATCTGAAACCATGTTTCAACTGAATGATTGAAATTTTTCCCTTTAATATATTATCAACAGTTCTATTCATAGAATAAATAATATCTCTTAAAATAAAGTTATATAAAGATTTAATATATTTTATTAGTGAATTATAATATAAAATTATAGTTTGGAAAATATAGATGAATAAAATTATTAAAGCAAAAAAAACTACAGACAATGTGATTAAACTTACTAAAGCTCTTGAAGAAAGCTTACATGACGTAGATAAAGAAATAATAATTAGACTTGATAAATCTATACCCTTAATCAATAATATCGGTAATCACCTAATTAGATCTTCAGGTAAAAGACTTCGTCCTCTTCTTACATTAGCTATGGCCGCACAATTTAACGATTATTCTAAAAATCCAAAAATATTAGCTGCTGCTGTTGAATTTATTCATACTGCCACGTTACTTCATGATGATGTTGTGGATGAATCAAATTTAAGAAGAGGAAAAAAAACTGCTAATATGATTTGGGGGAATGAATTTAGCGTCCTAGCTGGAGATTTTTTATTTGCTCAATCATTTGAGTTAATGGTTGAAACAGGATCAATCGAAGCTTTGTCAAGTTTAGCGACAGCATCCTGTAAAATTACCCAAGGTGAGTTTCAACAAATGCAAATTTCAAATAAACCAGATACCAGTATTGAAAATTATTTTGAAGTTATAGGAAAGAAAACAGCTGAGTTATTTGGAGCGTCTTGTGAAAGTGGTGTAATAGTTGCTAGTGGAAATGTTAAGCAGCAAAAAGCAGCTTATGACTATGGATATAACTTAGGCTTAGCTTTTCAAATAATAGATGATCTCATGGATTTTAATAATAATGCAAATAAAATGGGCAAAAATTTAGGTGATGATTTTAAATTAGGTAAGACAACTCTCCCTATCATTTTAGCTTGGGAAAATAGCAACAAATTAGAAAGAAAGTTTTGGATTAAAACAATTAAAGAACTAAAACAAGAACCTTCTGATTTTAACAAAGCATTAACTATCCTAAACAAATATAATATATTTGACGAGTGCAAAAATAGAGCACAAGAATTTATATCGACTGCTCAAGAAGCCCTTTTTGAATTACCAAATACAAAATTT
>QBZS01000025.1:0-20096 GCA_003279355.1 SAR116 cluster bacterium AG-335-N04 | reverse complement strand
TTGACGTGTATAAAAATAACTCTGATTAATAAAGTTACTTTACTAATTAATTGATATATGAACATCAAAACTTCTTATGCTTGACTCATTTTCTTATTTAGTAATAATCAAATTATTCATTTGATATGCAATCTTGTTAAAAATTATGTATAGTTTAAATGGGGGAAAGAATGTTTTATTCTTATACTACTAATGTTATTATAACATTAAACATCCAGCATATGCTGGTTAATCATTATGGAGGAAATTAAATGATTAAATCTACTACACTATTCAAGGTTGGTACTGGTTTAGCTGCTATAGTATCTGCTATAGCCTTTACAACTGCTCCAACTTTAGCCGCTAAGAAACCTGCAATTGAAGTTGTGACTCATGCAGGAGCAGGTGGTGGTACTGACGTTAACTCAAGAATGATGATGCTTCGTTCTAGAAGGACATTGAAACAAGACATGGTAGTTGTAAATAAAAGAGGTGGCGGTGGTGCCGCTGCAATGAATTATTTTATGACAAGGCCTGCAGATGGAAACACTATACTAACTTTTACTGTTGGACATGCAATTACTATGGCTATGGGTAAGACAAAGCTAAAAGTTGAAGATATGGCGCCTATCTCTCGAGGAACAAACGATCCTCAAATATTAATGGTTAATTGTAAAAAAAGTCCTTACAAAACACCGGAAGATTTTGTGGCTGGTATGAAAAAGGGTGACAAGATAACTTTTGGCGGCACTCATACTGGTACTATTGACCATATAACTGTTTTTCTCTGGGCAAAAAGACTTGGTCAAAAAATGCCTAAATACATACCATATAAAGGTGGAGGTGAACTAGCTACTAGACTAGTTGCAGGAGAAGTCGATGTGGGAACACTTAATTTGTCAGAAGCTGCGGCACCAGTAGAAGCTGGAGATATTTGCCCACTTGTCATTTTAGCTGAAAATGGAATGGCGCCAATACCTAAGGCTAAGACAGCTAAGTCAATGGGTATTGATCTAGTTCTCTCAACAACCAGAGGCTTTGTAACTCATGCTGGTGTTGATAATGCAAGAGTTGCTGACATGGAAAAAGGGATTCAAAAAGCTATGAAACATTCAATGTACCAAGCTTATCTCGCAAATTCTGGTTTAGACAGTACATCTCCACAACCATCTGGTCCTTGGGGAAAGCAAATTGCGTTTATGGTTGGTGAATTTGGTCCTGCTCTAAAAGAAATGGGCTTATTGAAATAATTAAAAAAGATAAAAGACCTCTCAAATTTGAGAGGTCTTTATTTGAAATAAATGAAAAATAAAATTTATCTAATACCGTTAATATTGGCAATTTTTTCATTGTCAGTTATAGCAATATCTCTTCAGCTTGATACATCCCCTGAAATGATTGTAGGTGACAGTATGCAAGCTAGATCTTTTCCAATTTTTTTAATGATTTTGAAATTGTTTTTACTTGGAATTCTAACTTATCAATTTTATAAAAATAAACCTAAAGCTGTATCATTAGAAAAATATCACACTTGGGGAAGTATGTTATTATTTCTGCTCTTTTATTTGTTGACCGTTTACACAGATATGTTTATTGGGATTTTTGTTGTAATTTTTTTAATGAGTATTTTGTGGGGAGAAAGAAGATTATGGGTTGCCTTTTTAACTGCCACAGTTACACCAGGTTTAGTTTTTTTATTATTTGACTTTGTGCTTAAAATAAGATTCCCGCGAGGTATTCTTATGAATCTTTATTATGGTTAGGATATTCTAATGTTTGAACAGGCAATATCTGCAATGGCGTCAGTTATAGTTGACCCTTATCTATTGGGATTGATTTTTGCTACCACGGTTCTAGGAGTTATAATAGGTGTCCTACCAGGGTTAGGAGCAACTACGGGTGCTGCTTTACTATTGCCGTTTACTCTTACAATGGACCCAGTCCATGCTATTGCAGTTCTTGCTACGATATATGTATCTGCTACATTTGCTGGTTCAATAACCGCAATTTTAATAAATACCCCTGGTACCTCAGCTGCGGCAGCCACTACCTTCGATGGATATCCTCTTGCACAAAAAGGCGAAGCTGGCCGAGCTCTTGGTATTGCGGTGATATCAAGTACTGTTGGAGGTATCTTTTCCGTTCTAATACTATGTTTTGCTGCGCCTCTATTGGCTAGGGTTGCTTACGAGTTTAGATCTCCAGAATATTTTGCACTAACAGTTTTTGGATTATCTATGTTAGCCAGTATTAGTGCAGGAGGTGCTGTTAAAAATCTAATCGGTGGGATTTTTGGAGTTTGGCTTTCTACAATAGGCGCTGAACGTGTAACTGGAATTGAAAGATTTATGTTTGGGAATTATGAATTGTATGAAGGTCTCCATTTTGTTCCAATATTCATCGGTCTTTTTGCTATCTCTGAACTTTTAGTCCAATCAAAAACAGTTGATAAAATTATTAAAACAGTAAGTATGAAAGCTGTAAAACTCCCAACAAAAGAGGATTATAAAAAGATTTGGAAAACTATCTTGAGGTCCTGTGGAATTGGAACATTTATAGGTGTTTTGCCTGCTGAGGGTGCAACTGTAGCATCAATGATTGGTTATTCTGAAGCTAGACGATGGTCTAAGAATAAAAAAGAATTTGGTAAAGGTTCAATTGAAGGTATAGCTGGTGCTGAAGCCGCTAATAATGCTGCGACTGGAGGCGCAATGGTGCCAACAATGGTACTAGGAATACCTGGCAGTGGTACAACCGCAATAATTCTAGTTGGTCTAATGGTTCATGGGCTTAGACCAGGTGTTTATTTGTTTACTGAACAAGTTGAAAAGGTCTATCAAATTTTTGGATCTATGTTTGTTGCAAACGTAATGTTTATGCTGATGGGACTATATGCAGCTAAATTGTTTGCAAGAGTATCCTTAGTGCCAACCCAAATTCTATGGCCAATAGTTTTTGCATTATCGGTCATTGGTGCCTACGCTTTTCAAGGACAACTTTTGGATGTTTGGTTGGCCTTGATTTTTGGTGTAATTGGTTTTTTTGCAAGAAGACATGGTTTCTCGGTTGCTCCAATTGCCGTTGGTTTAATATTAGGTGAAATGGTGGAAACTAACCTACAACATTCTTTAAAAATGTTTGATGGTCAGTGGTGGTTAATCCTTACCCAACCTCTTGCGCTTATGTTTCTAATTTTTGCATTTTTAGGTTTATGTGGACCAGTGATTTTTTCATGGATAACAAAGCAAAAAGATTAAATATTTTTAAAATAACCACTCATTTTTATTGCACTCCATATAAGGTTTAATGCTATTAAAGTCAGGATAATATTTAGTACTAATTTAAAATATTTTTTACCAAAGTTTACTAAAATTTTTTTACCAATTACTGTTCCAATAAAACCACTTACAATCATCGCAGTAATTAGCAGAAAATAATCAGCATAAACAAAACCTACAAAGCCAAATATTACTACCTTTATAAAATGTTGAATCGTCATTAATGCTGAGTGAGTAGCTGTGTGTTTTACTGGCTCTAATTTCATAGTCTTTACCATGCCTGCTACTAAAGTTCCTGAAGCTCCAAAAAACATTGTAAAAAAGCCAGAAAACATTCCACCAAAAACTACGTGGGTTGAACCAATAGCTGGGATTTTTCCAAAAACAGACCAAAGAATAAATAAAGCAACAATTAGTTGAAGTAACCAGGGCTCTATTTGTATAAAGAATGTTCCTCCAATAAAAGATCCTAAAACAGACCCTATACTAAATGGAACTAATACGTCCCTCTTCACATCTTTTAGAAAAATAAGGGTTCGACCGAAATTAGATCCTATTTGAACAATACCGTGTATTGGTAACAAAGCAAAAGGTGGGAGTTTAATGGCTAACAAACCTATTAGAATAGCTCCACCACCAATTCCAAAAGCAGAACTTATAAAAGAGGTCACCATACTTGCAAATATTAAAAAGTATATTGTGAACTCTGAAAGTTCTCCTGGCATTTCAAACATTTCAATCCTTCAAAGCATGAGGAGGTGGAGCAAAGTAACGAGGCATTTCTCCTACTGATTGAACATTTACTTCTACCAAAACAGGACCAGTAAATTTCACAGCTTCATCCAATTGTTTTTCTAGTTCATTGGCATTATCAATTCTCTTATATTTCATTTTTGCAACTTTAGCTAAATCTTCAAAACTTGGACCTGTAAGATCCGCATAAAATTTTCTTCCACCATACATACTTTCTTGAATATGTTTTATAACACCATAACCCTGATCATTCATTACCAGAAAAACTACATCACAATTAGTTTCAGCAGCTGTCCATAAATCAGGAAGGTTTAACATAAAACCTCCATCACCGCACATGGCAATAGTTTTTTCTCCATTAATTCCAATAGATGCTCCAATAGCAAGAGCCATTCCAGGCCCAATTGCAGCTCCAACGGGATAAATATTTTGTTCTGGTTTATTAATTTGCATAGAACGGTTACCCCACATGCTATTAGAAATAGTTACATCTCTAACCCATCTTCCATTGTCAGGAAGTACTTTTCTTATAATTTCTGGAAAGTCCTTATAAGCACCAAGATTATTCTTATAAGATTCTAAAATTTTGTTTTTTAGTTCTGAAACTTCATTTATCCAGTCATCATCGACAAGGACAGTGTTTGATAGTCTATTAGCAAGTTCTCCCAAAACCATTTTTGCGTCACCACAATGAAAAAGGTTAGTTTTGTATGTTCTATTTTCTGCATCAGGATCAATGTCAATTTGAATAATATTGTCAGGAAGTTTTAAAGACATATCTCTGGTTTCGTGTCCTCTTAATCTACTTCCAACAACTATCATTAAATCAAGTGTTTTATAAAAATCTTCTATTAAAGGTACAGCATTAAAAGCACCCATACTCATTTTATTACTTTCAGGAACAACACCTCTTCCTAATGTGCTAGTAACTACTGCAAAGCCAATATCAATAAATTTTTCCACTTCATCTTTTGCAAATTTTGCCCCATTACCTACCCAAAGTATTTTTCTTTTAGATTTTTTTACTTCGTCCTCTATCTTATCTAAAGATGAAATATCACCTATTTGTAAATTTATGCGTGGCAATTTAATTTGATCTAATTCTGATGGCCTTTCAATAACAGTCCTTTGAATATCTATTGGTATTTCAACAGACACAGGTCCCATTGGAGGAGTTAGAGCGACAGTAGTTGCTTCCATTAATTTTGTAATAACGTCTTCTGGTTTGCTTATTCTAATTGCTTTCTTTGAAATAGATTTCAACATACCCAACTGATCAGGAACATCGTGAACTGTTCCTTGCTTTTTATCTAAATTTTCTGTTGCCGTTTGACCAGTAAAATGAAGTACTGCAGAACCCGCAAATCGAGATTCAACTAATGCTCCTGCTACATTGGCAGCACCAGGTCCAGTACTAGTAAAAACAACTCCAAGACCATTTGTAGCTCTTGCATAACCATCTGCCATATGACCTGCACCCATTTCACCTCTTGCAGGTATCATTTGTATATAGTTTCTTCTACCAATAGCATCTAGCATGGGTATGTTATGAACTGAAACTACACCAAAAACATCTTTCACACCTATCTGATATAAAAATTCTGAAACTAGGTCTCCCACATTATATTCTTTCATAGTCCCACCCCTTTTGACTTAACATGTTAAAAATCTTATATTAATTTTTAATATTGTTAAGATTAAACTAATGATTGAGTTATTTAAATGGATAATACTGTGGATGCAAAAACAGTTAAGTCTTGGATTTCGGATGATGACGAGATTGCGTTTATTGATGTGAGAGAAATTGGCCAACATGCTGAAGGTCATCCTTTTTTTTCTATCTCAATTCCATTTAGTACTTTTGAAATCAACATAGAGAGACTTCTTCCAAATAAAAATGTTCGGATTGTATTATTTGATGATAACAATGGAATATCAGAGTTAGCCTATAAACAAGCAAAGGCTCTAGGCTATTCTAAAATTTTAATTTTAAAAGAAGGTGTTAAAGGTTGGTTGGAAGCCAAGTTCAAATTATTTGATGGCATTAATGTTCCTAGTAAAAGTTTTGGTGAATTAGTTGAACACAAGTTCCAGACCCCTTCAATTACACCCAAAGAATTATTACAAAAACAGAATAAAAAAGAAGATATGATCATATTAGATGGGCGACCATTTGAAGAGTATAATAAAATGAGTATTCCAAAAAGTATTTGTTGCCCTAATGCCGAAATACCATATAAAATTTCATCAATAATCAAAAGCCTAAAGACTGACATAATTATAAATTGTGCCGGCAGAACAAGATCAATTATTGGGGCCCAAACATTAATAAATTTTGGTATTAAAAATAAAGTCTATGCCTTAGAAAATGGAACTCAGGGTTGGGTTTTGTCTGACTTAAAATTAGAAAATAACAAAACAAATTTTCTCGATATTACTCCTAAAGATAAAGAAAAAGAAAAACTAAAAAGTAAAATTTCAAATTTGTTAGATAAAAATCATATAAAAGTTATTGATTTACCAAAAGTAAGAGATTTAATAGAGGATGAAACAAGATCTACTTATATTTTTAACGTAAAAACAGATTTATCTCCTATAAAATCTGTCACAGGAATTAGAAATGTCCCTGGGGGTCAACTGGTTCAGGCTACAGATAATTATATTGGAGTACTAAAGTCACGAATAATACTTTTTGATGAGAGTGATCTTGTACGAGCCGGAACAACAGCACTCTGGCTAAAAAAAATGAATTTTGAGTGTTATGTTTTTAGGGGCATAGAAACAGAAATAAATACATTAAATATAAAAAATTACATTAAACTCAAGAAAATATCAGTTACTCATATAAGTTTAAATGATATAAAAACACCAGATACAAGTATTATTTATGATATCCGTAAAAGTATAGATTATTGCAAATCAAGGCTGAAGAATTCTATTTGGTTAAATAGATCAGCTCTTAAACAAAATACATCTAACTTGATTAAAAATATAATTATAGTTTTCGATGACATACATAAAGTGAGTCTGATTGTTAAGGATTTAAGAGAGATATATCCAGAAAATCAAATCAAAGTGTACTATTGGAATAAGGAAGAAATTTTTAAATACCCTGAATGTTTAGATCAAAACATAATTGAATTAGACAAAAAGTTTATAGACTTTAACTTTCATACCTATATGCGTCATAAAGGGAATAAGGATCACGCCAGGCAATATTTGAAATGGGAAATAGATCTATTAGACAAAATGGATAAACAAGAAATTAATTTTTTTAAAATTGGAAATATAAATGCTGAAAGCTGATAATGTTTAAAGATAATGGAAAACCTTTATCAGGTATTCGTGTAATAGAACTTGGTCAAATTGCAGCAGGCCCTTTTGCATCTTCATTATTAGCAGATCTTGGCGCAGATGTTATAAAAATTGAAAACCCAAAAGGAGGTGACGGAATGAGACAATGGCCTCCATTAAATATTTCTAAACAAAAAAATAATGAAGCTTATAGTGAAAACTTTGCATCAGTTAACCGTAATAAAAGGAGCGTGGCTCTTAATATCAAGGTTCCTTCTGACGTAAGTCTACTAAAAAGACTTATTTCTAAAGCAACAATATTAATTGAAAATTATCGTCCAGGTGTTTTAAAAAAACTTGGCCTTGGTTATGACCATTTAAAAAAAATTAACAAAAAGTTAATATATTGTTCTATTTCTGGTTATGGTCAGACAGGTCCTTATTCTGATAAAGGGGCTTTTGATGTAACGGTTCAGGCTATATCTGGAATAATGAGTGTTACTGGAGAAAAAGATACTTCTCCAGTTAAATGCGGAGTTCCGATAGGTGATTTTTGTACGGGTTTGTATGCTAGTTATACTATTATGGCTATGCTCAGAAGAGTTGAACAAAGTGGTGAAGGAACACACATAGATTGCTCTATGATTGGAAGCCTTTTAGGAATATCTGCTCTTCAAACAAGTGAATATTTTGGAAGTAATAAAGCACCAGAAAAGCTTGGGTCTGCTCACTCTAGAAATGCTCCATATCAAGCATTTAAAGCGTCTGACGCTTTTTTTGTGATTGCAGCAGGAAACGATAAGCTTTGGTTTGAAGTTTGCGAAGCTGTTGAAATGGAATATCTTAAGAATGACGCCCGTTTTAAAACACAATCTGACCGAGCTAAAAATCAAGATGAGTTGTCAAAAATACTTACGAAAATGTTTATTAAACATAATGTGAAACATTGGTTGAGAGAAATGGACAAAAGAAAAGTTCCTTGTGCGCCTATTAATAATTTTGAAACTATATTAAAAGACAAACACATTAAACATATGGAAATAGTAAAACCTATTACTTTACCAAATGGCTCCCAAACATACAGCGTTGCTTTTCCTATTTCAATTGAGGGGGTTGAAACAAAAAATTTAAAAATGCCTCCTGAACTTGGTGAACATAATGAGGAAGTAATTTGTGAATGGTTAAATTAGCTATGAAAACAAAATCAACTCCAATTATAGTTGAACATCAAGAAAATATAACTTGGTTCCGTTTAAATAATCCTTCTCGACTCAACGCCTTAAATTCGCAAATGATTCAAATTATGACTGATGGTATAAACGAAGCCCTCCAAAAAAAAATTAAACTATTAATTTTTAGCGGCGAAGGACGAGCTTTTTCTTCTGGCTTTGACTTGAGTAATCTCCAAAATGAAAGTGATGCAGACCTTCTTTATCGTTTTGTTAAAATTGAAGAATTACTTCAAATGATTTATAAATTACCCATTAGTAGCTTAGCTCTTGTTCATGGCAAGTGTTTTGGTGCTGGCGCAGATATTGTTTCTGCATGTCAACACAGGGTTGCTTCACCAGAAACAACTTTTCGTATGCCGGGATTGCAATTCGGAATAGTGCTTGGCACAAGAAGGTTATCTAGATTGGTTGGAAGAAAAAACGCTATAAATTTTCTCGAATCATCTCGAATTTTTAATTCAGATGAAGCCCTTGAAAGTGGCTTTTTAACAAGTATTTGCGAGACAAATAACTGGAAATCAAAGATTAAAGAAATAAGCTTAGAAGCCTTTAATCTTAATTATGAATCGAAATCTAAGTTAATGTCAGAGACTTTAGATGATAAAGATTTAAATAACGATCTTGCAGCATTAGTTAGATCTGCATCAAAACCTGGTTTAGTTAAAAGAGTTAGAGAATTTGTAGATACTCAAGTTAAAAAATAAATAAGAATAATTGGGTAAATTATGTTCTTTTCAAGATACTTTTATGTTCGATCTCTTAATATTATCTAAATTTTCACCTTCTATTCTAAGCAATCTTACAGGATCTTTCCTTACCGGCGAGTGAACATGACCAATATCATAAAAATGAACATCACCCGCTTTCATAGTATAAGTTTTTTTTGGTTTAACATAAATGATATCATCTGAAGATATATCATTAGTAATCTCCCAATCTGTCATTTCTGTTTCACCAGATGCTTGCCCATAAATTGCCCAACTTGGTCCATGATCGTGAGGAGTTCCTATTGCCTCAGTATCATACACATGGCCACAAACACAAAATCCTGTATCGTTGTCTTCATAAAGTATCTGTCTAGGCAGTTCACCATTTAATCGATCAGGAAGGTTCTGTGCTATAAAGTTCTGATCCATTAAGGCTTTTGAAACAAAGTAACAAATTTTATCCGAGCCATTATGAATTTGGTCATTGACAAGTATTTCTTTTATATCACTAACTAAATCATTCAGAGTGTAAGGCATCTATCCCTCCAACTAAAAATAAAATTACAAGTTTAATCATTATTTACCCCATTGTAAGGCAATTGGGTTGTAATTTTTAACTAAGTTTATCAAACCTTTTTTTATGTTTTCTTCTAAATCCATGACAGGATGTCTACAAAAATCAGAATTTATTACACCACCTTGTTTCATAACTACCTTTGTAGCCCTAAAGCCACATTGTCTATTTTCATAATTAATTAATGGTAATATATGATTATATTGATCTTCAGATTTTTGAGTGTTTCCTCTAAGATAATCTAAAACTATTGGTCTTATTAAGTCTGGTATCATTGCTGAACTCATATTTCCAGTTGCTCCAGCTTTTAAATCTGCAAATAATGTTATACCTTCTTCTCCATCAAAAGGTCCTTCTATAAAATCTCCACCTTCATTTACAAGAACTCTTAATTTTGTAGCTGCTTGAGCACACTCAATTTTAAAACATTTCACCATTTCAATTTCTTTGGCCATCTTTATTAAAAGAGGTACAGGTAAATCTATTCCAGATAAAGGTGCATCTTGGACCATAATAGTGACACCTACTTCACCAACTTTGGCAAATTGTTCAAATGTTTGCTGAGGAGAACCTTTCATTAGAGCTCCATGATAGGGTGGCATCATCATGAGCATTTCACCACCAAGTTCTTTTACTAATTTAGCTCTTGAAAAAGCTATGTCAGTAGAATAATGACTCACCGTTGTAATAACAGGAACCCTGCCATCTATATGCTCTATACATAGCCTTGTTAAAATTTCTCTTTCTTCATCAGACAATAAAAATTGCTCAGAATAATTTGCTAATATACAAATACCGTCAACCTGTTGATCAACCATACAGTCAATGACCCTTTTCATACCCTCTTTATCAATTTCACCACTGGGTTTGAAAGGAGTTGGAGCTACAGGCCAGCAACCCTTAAAATCATCATTAGCCATTTTGATCCCCTTTGATATGAAATTATATAATAATTAAATATTTATGTTTTGCCAAGTATCAACAGTAACGCCCTGTTCTCTAAGCTTGTTTTTTTGGATTTTACCTGTTTGAGTTTTAGGAAATTCTTCCATAATTCTTAAATATTTAGGGATAGCAAATTCTGCTAAGTTGCTTTTTGCCAAAGCTAATAATTCTACAAAATTTATGGAAATATCTTTGTTTGCCATTAAAGCTACCATGACCTCGTCTTCCATTCCATCACCACCATCTGCCGAAACTGCATAAGCTGCTGCTTCAGTGATATAAGGAATTTCTAGAAAGGCCTGCTCTACTTCATAAGAGGAAATATTTTCACCTCTACGTCTAATACAATCTTTAATCCTATCTACAAAAGTGAAATGACCTGATGATTCTCTAATACCTGCATCTCCGGTATGAAACCAAAAATTTCTCCAACTATCTATTGTTTTTTCTGGCATACCCATATAACCAGACATAAAGCCGAACGGCTGTTTTGGCCTTACCATTATCTCTCCGACTTCACCATCATTCACTCTAGAATCATTTTCAGGGTTTCTTATTTCAACCTCAAAGTATCTTTCGTAAACCTTTCCACATTTTCCATTTCCTATTTCATTTTTCAAACCATATATAGGGATGTTGACTTCAGTCATTCCATAGAGTGGTAAGACTTGTTTGACACCAAATCTCTCTCTCAAAATTCTTTCAGGTTCAATTGGTAAGGGTGCTGATCCAATTACAGCTAACTTATGATCCTTATCATATTCAGTTGGAGGTTGAGCAACTAAGAATGCAGCTATTGCACCTAGCATATTTGTATGGGTGACGTCATATTTTCTTATATCTTTTAGCCAATTAGAAGCAGAAAATCTGTTTCTTATTATTGCTTTAGCACCAGTAATTATACAGGCTAAAAGCTGCATAAATAAACCATTTGCATGAAATAATGGAAGAGAAATGTAGAAAACATGGTCGTGTTTTAAATCATAGTTTTCAATTGTTCCAATCGCAAATAAAACGCAGTGCGCATTTGGCATCATAACCCCTTTAGATGGTCCAGATGTTCCACTTGTAAACATGGTACATACATTATTGCTTAGCTTTCCAAATATTACTTCGTTTTCATTTATTATCTCTTTGGTTTTTAATTCACTACAATTTAATATTTCTACATCTAACTTATTACTATTTTTTAAATCATTTACTTCATCAAAAAATAAATTATCGACTATTACATGTTTTGATTTTGAAGTATTAATTTGATGTAATAAACCTTTACCCTTAACCGCAGTGTTTAAAGCAACAAACATAACTCCAAGGAAATTAGACGCTATCCAATATAAAATAAATTCCTTAGGGTCTTCAATTATAACAGTAAGACTATCTCCTGCTTTCAAGTTTAAATTTTTTAAAATTCTAGCTTTATGCAAAGACTTTATTTTTAAGTCTTCAAACGTCCACTCAGGACCATCGGTAAATTCTATAATTTTTCTGTTAGGATGCTTTAAACTTTGTGTCAAAATAATTTCAGGAACTCTCCAATGCTCTGTTTTTGAAATTTCCTTAAATAAAAATGGATTCTGTTTACCCATAATTACTTTGAAACCTCCCTATTTAAAAATATTATAATTTTGTAAGATATGAATTTATTATTGAATTTAGCTCTTTTGGTTTCTCAGATTGAAGAAAATGACCACAATCAAGAATATGAGTTTCACAGTTTTTAAGAAGATCAACAAATTTTAATCCTGATTTCAACGGTGTCATTTGGTCATTTTTAGCTAGAACCGCTAAAGAAGGTATATTAATCTTTTTTGAAGCTTCCACCCCACTATTATAGTTGTTGATAGAATTTAAATCATTTAGCAGAGCATCTGGCGTATTCATTTTCATTATATTATTACCCTCACCATAGTGTGAATGACCCGGCCAATTATTAGTAGACATATCACCATCTATTCCATGTCCCCAAGTTACCATCATCTTTGAAGCTTTTTGAGGATCTTCTTTGGAAAGATCTAATAAGAATTGGTTAACCGGTATTTCATTTGATCCTGCAACAAAAATTATTCCTTTTAAAAACTCTGGGTAAAGTCTATTTAGTTCTAGACCTACTAAGCATCCTTGAGAATGACCTACGATAACTAATTCTTGAACTTCCAGTTCAACTAATAAATCATAAACCCAATTAGCATTTTCCTTAATTGAATTTAAAGGTTTTCCTTTAGAAAACCCGTGACCTGGCATATCAGGAACAATTATAGAATATCCCTTAAAAGCAAAAAATCTAGCTTGTTGAACAAAACTTAGATGATTTTGACCTGATCCATGTAAGAAACAAATAGTAGTTTTATTACTATCTAAACTTCTACCACCAGTTCCAATATATGTTTCATTACCTTTAAAATTAATTCTCATAAAGTACCTATTTATTTAGTTTTTTTACAGCCTTGAAACCTTTTTCAAAATCTTTTTTGATATCTTTAACATCTTCCAAGCCAACAGAAAGCCTTATCATATCGTCAGTTAATCCTCCTTCTTTCATAGCTTCTGCACTTAAATGAGAATGGGTTGTGCTCCCTGGATGAATTAAAAGTGTCTTAGCATCACCAACATTTGCTAAATGAGACGCTAATTGTACAGATTCTATAAATACTTGCCCAGCTTTTCGTCCACCTTTAATTCCAAATACTATTATAGAACCAGATCCTTTAGGTAAGATTTTTTTTGCTACTTCGTGATCAGGATGTGTATCTAAATCAGGATGCTTAACCCAAGAGACAGCCTCATGATTACTTAGAAAATCAAGAATAGAGTGAGTGTTTTCAATATGTTTCTTCATTCTCAAGGGTAATGTTTCTATCCCCTGCATTAAATGGAACGCATTTGTAGGAGAGAGAGAGGGACCAAAATTATACATTCCTTCTGCTCTTATTTTAGCTATTAATGCAGATGGTCCAAATTCTTCCCAAAAACTTATACCTCCCAAGGCAAAATGTGGTCCCGAAATAGTTGGATATTTTTCTTTGTCACCCCAATCAAAGTTTCCACCGTTTACAACGGCGCCTCCAATAGCAATACCATGTCCACCCAACCATTTTGTTAGTGAATGAACAACAATATTTGCTCCATATTTAAATGGTTGCATCAAATATGGTGTATTAAAAGTGGCATCAAGGACTAGAGGAACATTTTTTCTTTTACATATTTCTGCAATTGTTGGGATATCCATTATATCTAATCCAGGATTTCCGATCACTTCACCAAAGACTAGTTTTGTGTTGGGTTTTATAGCGTTCTCAATAGCTTCTGGATCATTTGGGTTTACAAAATCCGTATTAATACCAAAACGAGGCATAGTGTGCTGAAGTAAATTTATATTGGCGCCATACATTTTGCTTGAAGCTACTATATGATCACCACTACTACATATTGCTGTAACTACTAAGTGCATTGCTGCCATTCCACTGGAACATGCAAGGGCACTAGCCCCACCCTCTAATGCAACTAATCTTTGTTCAAGAGCTGCAACAGTAGGATTTGAAATTCTAGTATATAAATGCCCGCCAATCTCCATATTATATAGAGAAGCCGCCTCTTCAGTGCTTTTAAAAACATATGATGTCGTCTGATAAATAGGAACAGCACGAGATCCAGTTTCTTTGTCAGGGATATGACCTGCATGTAAAGAAAGGGTATCAAACTTGTAATTTTCGCTCATAATAGTTCCTTGAAATAAAATTTAATATCTTATATATAACTTATTTCGTAGAAGTGAAAAATATAAAATTTCAACACCCTAGAAATCTATTTTATTTAAGTTGATAATTTTCATTTCAGCTATTATTTAAATTTGAGGAATTAAATGGTTTCCCTTAAATCTTTACGAATAATTTTACCTGTTGTTGTCATGGGTAATTCTTCTACAAATTCTATGATACGCGGATATTCGTGTGCTGCCAATTTTACTTTAACATCATTTTGGATACTAAGTTTAAGATCTTTATTTTGTGTTAAAATGTCATTTTTATTTCTTGGAATAATAAAAGCTTTGATTATATTACCTCTGACTTTATCCGGTACACCTATGACTGCAACCATATCAACATGTGGATGGGATAATATACAGTCTTCCACTTCACTTGGACCTACCCGATAACCTGAAGTGTTTATAATATCATCCTCACGTCCTTTAAAATAAAAATATCCCTCATCATCTCTAAAGGCAAAGTCACCTGTATGAAGCCAACCATTAATTACTTTATTTTGAGTCTCCTTGTCATTCTCCCAATATTTCAAAAAAGCTACCGGTGTATTATTATTAACAACAATTTCACCATCTACACCTGGCTCTTTTATAAATTCTCCACTTTTATTCATAATCCTAACCTCGTGGCCGGGAACAGGTTTACCTATAGAACCTTGCTTGGTCAGCATTATCGCACTAGAGTTTGAAATGGTTAAATTACATTCTGTTTGACCGTAAAATTCGTTAATATTAACACCTAAAATTCTTTTCCCCCACTCCAGCAAATCTTCTCCTAATGCTTCACCTCCAGACCCGATTGTTCTTAAATTTAATTTATATTTTGTACTTGAAGGATTGAATGACTTCATCATTTTTAGTGCTGTGGGTGGTAAAAAAGTATTTTGAATATTAAGCTTAGATATTAAATCAAACGTAAATTCAGGGTCAAATTTTTGTGATCTGTAACTTACAACAGGAATTCCAAAATGCCATGCAGGAAGAAGAACATCAAACAAGCCTCCTATCCATGCCCAGTCAGCTGGCGTCCAAAATAAATCAGTTACTGGTTCTGATGAGGATAAAAATTCGTGTGGCATTTCAACTCCTGGTATATGTCCTAGTAATGTTTTATGGGGTAGTAATGCACCTTTAGGTCCACCAGTTGTGCCTGAAGTATAAATTATTGTAGCTGGGTCAAATGATTTTGTACTTTTATTAGTATAATTATCAGATGATTCTTCTAATATTTTTTTAAAACTTAGAGTGTTAACTCGATCATCAATTTCATCCACGCAAATTATTGATTTCAAATTAGGCAATTTATGAAAAACTTCTTTAATTTTTAAAAGTCCTAATCTGTCACAAATTGCCAAAGAGGCTTTTGAGTTTTTTAAACGATAAAATAATGCATCTTTTCCGAATAAATTAAAAAGTGGTATTGATATTTTTCCAGATTTGAAACATGCCATATGAGAAATGGCTGTTTCCGGACATTGGCCTAATATGATACCAACTCTAGCGTTGTGTTCTAGATTAAGATGATCAAATGCGTTAGCAAGCTTGTTTGCAGATCTTTTAATATCTAAAAAAGACCATTTTTCAATTTTACCATTATCCAAAATATTAAATAATGCCGTCCTATTTTTATATACCACTTTATCAACAGTATCAGACGCAATATTATAATATTCAGGTATATTCCACTTAAATGTTGAATATAAATCATCGTAATTATTTAATTTTAGTAGCATTAAGTTTTCTTTACCTTTCTATAAATAAATCTTACTACTTGTTAAAACTTACTAAGTTTATTAAATTATAAACAAGTTAATTGTATTATGAGACAAACTTGAACCAATTAAATCCTATAAGATTAGACGATTGTTTTACAAAGGACAATGATTTAGCATTAATGAACGGTGTCCAAGCCTTAGTTCGTCTTTTAATAGAACAAGCAAAACTAGATAAAGATAACGGATTATTAACTAATGGTTATGTAAGTGGTTATCCTGGCTCTCCTCTTGGAACGCTTGATTTAGAACTAGGGAGAGCCAAAAAACATTTAGATAAGTATAATATTGTTTTTCAACCTGCAGTTAATGAAGAATTAGCCGCAACTGCGGCTTGGGGCACCCAAATGCTTGGCTTATATGATAAACCAGTAATTGATGGTGTTTTTTCTATGTGGTATGGAAAAGGTCCCGGCTTAGATAGAGCAATGGACGCATTGAGACATGCAAATATGGGTGGCGTGGCCTTAAAAGGTGGAATGGTCCTAGCAGTAGCTGATGATCCTATCGGTAAAAGCTCAACATTAGCTTACCAGTCTGAACAATCGCTTATTTCTGCAGGTATTCCTGTTTTTTATCCTGCAAACGTAGATGAAGTTATAACTTTAGGTTTACAAGCCTTTGCTTTATCTCGTCATGCAGGTATATGTGTAGCACTTAAAATTACGAGTGATACCGCCGATTCAAATGCAGTAATTGATCTCGGCAAATTAAGGCCAAACTCTCAAAAATTGGACCCGCCAATAAATGTTCATGTGAACAGACACGATCCAGCATTAGATAGAGAAGCTGCTCTTATAAAAAGACGAATACCTGCAACTAAAAATTTTATTAAACAAAACAAAATAAATAAAGTAATTTTCAATCCTGAAAAAAAGACTCTTGGTATTATTGCAGTTGGAAAAGCGGCTACTGAAACAATAGATGCTTTTGATTGTATTGGTATAAAAAACCCTGAAAATATTGGAATTGGTTTTTTTGCCTGTAAAATCCCCTGGCCTTTAATAGATGAAGAGATAATTGATTTTTGTGACCAGTTTGAAGAAATACTTGTTGTCGAAGAAAAGGGAGGTATTGTCGAAGAACAAGTTGCCCATATCCTTTTTAATTCTAAATTTCGACCTTTATTATCTGGAAAATTTGATGCAACAACAAAAGAAGAGTTAATTCCAAATGTTTCTGAATTATCTAGCGATATTATTGCAGACTGCCTTTTAAGAAAAGTTAAGCAATCTTCTGTCGATTTTGATATGCCTAAAGTTAAATCTGAATCATTAGGAAGTAACTTACCTCCAGTCGCCTCAAGAACACCATGGTATTGTGCAGGATGCCCTCATAATTCTGGAACTAAAACACCTGAAGAGGAAGTTGTTGGTATAGGAATTGGTTGTCATTCAATAGGTTATTTTCTACATCCAGAAAAATTAACTAATTTTAGTCAAATGGGTGGAGAAGGTGGTCATTGGATTGGAAGAGCGCCTTTTTCAAATCATAATCATACTTTTCAAAATATAGGTGATGGAACCTATGCCCATTCTGGATCTCTTGCAATAAGGGCAGCAATTTCAGCAAATGTAAATATAACTTTTAAAATTCTTTATAATGATGCTGTTGCTATGACAGGTGGTCAAAAGGCCATTGGAGGAGCTACCCCCTGGGCAATCTCTAAACAATTATCCGCAGAAGGCGTAAGAAAAATTTATGTAGTTTCAGATGAGCCAGAGCAATTTAAAGAAACAAGATTATTTGCTGATAAAGTAGGAATATTTCATCGTGATGAACTTATAAATGTTCAAAAAGAAGTTAGAAATATACCAGGTGTAACAGCAATTATATATGTTCAAACATGTGCTACAGAACTTAGAAGAAGACGTAAAAGAGGATATGTACAAGATAGAGATATAAAAATGTACATAAACCCAGATGTTTGTGAGGGATGTGGTGATTGCGCAGAAAAATCCAACTGCGTTGCTGTTAAACCGTTTGATCATTTTGAAGGAACTAAAAGACAAATTGATCAAAGTGTCTGTAACAAAGATTATTCTTGCAAAAAAGGTTTTTGTCCAAGTTTTATTGGTGTTTCATCAGGTAGTTTATCTGAGCCTCTAAAAAAATCTTTTCCAGATATTCCTGATATTTTTAATTCCTTAAGTAAACCCAAACAGAAATTGAATAAAATTCAAAATCTTATTATGGCAGGCATCGGGGGTACAGGAATTTCAACTGTAGCAGCAATAGTAGTTATGGCAGCCAGAATTGATAAGTTATATGCACAGTCAATGAATTTTACAGGTTTGGCCCAAAAAAATGGTGCTGTAACTAGCCAAATTAGAATAAGTAAAGAAAAATCTCTTTATACTCGATCTGCAAGACTACCAAATGAAACTGCCGATTTACTCCTAGGATGCGATGCTGTTGTTTCAGTCTCACCTTCAATTACCAGAACTTTAAATCCTAATAAAACAATAGCCATAATAAATGGAAGAGTTGAACCAGTTGGTGTGGCAGGGGTTCATATAGGTACTGTTGTTGATGATAGTTTATTAAAAAAACATTTAGAAAATCACTTGGAAGAAGAAAATATAAAATTTATCGATATATCTAACTTAGCAGAATCTTTAGTTGGCGATACTGTATCAGCTAATATAATGATGCTAGGTATGGCAGCTCAAAAAAGCCTTATACCAATCGAAATAAGTTCTTTAGAAAGAGCTATAGAGTTAAATGGTGTAGCAATAGAGCAGAACCTTAGAGCCTTTAACTGGGGAAGACTGTTATCTGAATATCCAGAAATAGTTTTTAAAGCTGCCCATATGGATCAGGTAATTTTAGAAGAAAAGCCTATAAGCAATTATTTGGAAAAATTTTCTGGTATACTTGAACAATTTCAAGATAAAGAATACTCAAAACTTTTTTTGTCAAACGTAAATAAAGTTATTTCAAAAGAAACTAAAATATCTAATACAAAAAATGAACTACCTCTTTCTAGAAAAGTTGCATTAACTCTTTTTAGAATAATGAGGTACAAAGATGAATATGAAGTTGGCAGACTACATACATCTGGTGAATTTGCAAAAGACTTTTTACAAAAAAATAAAAATGTAAAATTAGAGTATTACTTAGCACCACCATTATTTTCAAAAAAGGACCCTGAAACTGGTCACCTAATTAAACAAAGATTTGGACCTTGGGTTTTTCAAGCTTTCAAAATTTTATCTTCCTTAAAATTTCTCAGAAATACTAAATTAGATATTTTTGGTTACACAACAGAGAGAAAAAAAGAACGTGCTCTGGTAAAAAAAATATTACATACCATTAATCAAATATCTAAGAATCTTAATGAAAATAATTATGAAAAATTTGTAGATTTTTTGGATATTCCTTTATCGATAAAAGGATATGGTCACGTCAAGGAAAAAAATATGATCAATGCTGAGAATAAATGGGACAAAACCCTAAATAAAATTCTTGTTGAAAAAGATTTAAAAAAAGTAAGTTAAATTATATTAATTTTGTTTGTTCTCTGAGTTTGAATTTTTGTATTTTTCCTGTGCTTGTTTTTGGAAGCTCTGTGAAATTAAAGTATCTAGGAACTTTAAAACCCGCCAGTAAAGATTTACAATGATTTTTTAAATCTATTTCGCTAACTGTAGATCCTTCACTTAATTCTATAAAAGCACATGGTGTCTCACCCCATTTTTCATCTTCTTTTGCAACTACAGCAACCGCAACTACCTCTGGATGTTTGTATATGGCGTCCTCAACTTCAATTGATGAAATATTTTCTCCACCAGAAATA
>QBZS01000024.1:0-21140 GCA_003279355.1 SAR116 cluster bacterium AG-335-N04 | reverse complement strand
AGTCCCTTCAGTACTTGTGCCTGATGTTCCAAGACTCACAGTAACAGTAGCCGTAGTAGTACCTGACAGTGTAGCAGTCAAAGTTATAACACCTGAAGAGTTTTCGGTTATTGAAGTTTCATCAGAAGTCAGTGTTACCTTGGGTGGAGTTTCATTATCGGTAAGTGAAATAGAAATTTGTTGAGTACCATTTTCTGTAGCAGATCCTCCAGAAACATTTGTTATATCTATATTAGCAGTTAAATCTCCATCATAAAATCCATTGTCAACAGGTGTAAAACTTGCAGTTCCAGATGTGTTTCCAGCGTAAATTACTATATCAGAAATAGTATTAATATCAGCTCCACCTTCAGAAACCCCACTAACGTCAACACTTACAGTTACATTGGCTGTGGTAGCTGTTGAGAGTGTGGCAGTAAGAGTAATGGTATTCCCAGAATTTTCAGCAATAGTGCTTGCGCTAGAGCTTAGAGTAACTGTAGGAGCAGTTTCATTATCAGTTATTGTTATGGTTTCTTGTTGCGTTCCACTTTCTGTTGCCCCACCACCTGATACACCAGATATATCAAGAATAGCTGTCTCATTACCCTCATAAATCGCATCATCTGTGGGCGTTAATGTTGTGGTCCCTGTTGTGCTTCCAGCACTGATGGTTATGTCTGACACACTTCCATAATCAGTTCCTTCGGTACCAGTACCTGAAGTTGATATTGATACTGTTACATCTTCATCTGTAGCACCAGACAATGTGACTGTTATGGTAACGGAGGAGCTTGCGTTTTCAGCTACTGAACTAGCACTTGTGCTTAAAGTAACTGTTGGGGCAGATTCATTTTCGGTGATTGTAAGTGTAACTTGTTGAGTACCAATTTCAACAGCAGAGCCCCCTGATACAGATGATACGTCAAAGATGGCTGTCTCACTGGCTCCTTCATATAAAGTGTCATCAGTGGGAGTAAACGTCGCAGTTGCTGTAGTGCTTCCTGCTGGGATAGTAATTGAAGAAATACCTCCATAATCACTTCCAGAGGTTGCAGTTCCAGAAGATGCAAGAGAAACCTCAATATTTGAAGATGAAATAATTGTTGATGTAGCAGTAAGTGTAATATTAGATCCTGAATTTTCAGCAATAGTGCTCGCACTTGCAGATAGACTTATTGATGGAACAGCTTCATCGTCTGTTATTGTTACCGTAGCTGAGGATGTACCAATGCTAACACCTTGACCAGAAACTGAGTAAATAGAGATAATTACAGTTTCATCTATGTCAGAAATACTGTCATCAATCATTGTAAATGTGGTTGAGCTAGAGGTTGCTTGAGCTTGTATTGTAATTGAGCTGGTAATAGTTGAGTAATCAGTTCCAGCAGTTGCAGTCCCTGACATAGTTAGGTTTACAGTTGTAGATGTAGATACTGCGTCAGATAAAGTAGCTGTAATTGTAACGGTAGATCCTGAATTTTCAGCAATTGTTGATACATTAGTAGATATATTAATGGTCTTGGAATTATCAGCTGTCATCATTTTATTTATAGTAAAAACAGCCCCAAAACCCATTATTGCTTTATTTAGATCTTTGCTTTTATTTCGGGAACTTGTGACTAATTTAGGGTTAAAGTTATTATATGATTCTACCATTAACTTATTTTTATCTGAGTTAGATAATAAGTTTTTGGGTAAAGATCTTAAATAAGTATCAACTCCATAAATGTAAAATGGAGATTTTTTTATTAATTTAGGTATATCTTTTAAATTCACGTAGTCTGTTGTAGTGATCTTTTCGTCGGAAAGATTGTTTAACACTTCATTTGTTATCTCAACTTCTTTACTTTCCAAGCATTTATCTAAGTTAGTCTTATATTGATTGAAATTCTCAAATTTTCCAATACAGGTATTTAATTCATCATAACTATCAAATATTTTATTTGTATTTGCAAAAACTGAATTGTTTAAAAATAACACTAAAAATAAAATAATATATTTCATAGATAAACCACTATGTTTTACATGTTTACATTATTACGTTAACAACATTGCATTTAATAATATATTCAAAATTAGTCCGTAATATACCTAATTTTTAGATATTATTATAGAAAGTTATATTGGATGTTTTCAAAATTCATTAATTAAATATGATTTTTTTATGTATAATAAAAATAAAATTTGTACACACTTAGTTGAATTAATCAAAAAATCCGTTAGGTGGGAAAAATACAATCAAAGTTCTCTTAAATATTTTCATTCAGACTCAGTTTCTTTAGAAATCTGTTATAAGATTTTAAAAAATTATTACAAAAATAGGTCAATTAATTTTGAAGAACTCTTTAGAGAAATGAGTTATGGATCTAGGCAAACAATTAAGAAAATTATTGATGATGCTATAGCTGAAAAAATTTTATATGTATCAAATAACAAAACGGATTTAAGAAAGCGTGATATATTTATAAATAAAATTTTTGTTCAAGAATTTGAAAATCATATGGAAGAATTAAAAAATAAACTATATGGTATTTAGTTATTTTCCCCAACGCCTATGAGCCCAAAGCCATTGTTCTGGTTTGTCTCTAATCCAATCTTCTATTCTAAGAGAAATTAACCTAGTTATCTCAAATACAGCTTTATCTTTTTCTAAATTCTTTGGAATTTTTAACTCATTTTCTACACTCATTTTAAACTTTATCCCTTTAAAGCGTTGGACTCTTATCATATAAATTGGGACGTTCCACTTTAAGGACATAACTGCTGCAGCCTGTGGAGTTGGTGTTTCTATTCCGAAAAAAGGGACCATAATACCCTCTCGTAAAAGTTGATCACCAGTTAGTCCAACGACTTCACCTTTTTTAATTTTTCCTGCCATTCCAATAGCGGCAAGTCGACCCTTCTTATAAAAATCAGCATTAGCGTCTTTATTTCTATGGATTTGAATCTTATTTAATATCCAATTATTAATAGGTCTAAAAACATATCCAGCTCTTCTCCCAGCAAGATCGCCAACCCTCAAGAGAAATTCCCAATTGCCCATATGAGCTCCCACAAGAATAGCAGGACCTTTTTTTATTTTATCTAGACCTTCCGTTTCTAAATTGCCTAATTTTATGAGTTTATTAATGTGGGGCATTTCTCCTATAGTTTGACCAAGCATAAACCAATGTTGAGACGCAAGTTTATTGATTTCTTTTTGTGATTTTTTAGGAAATGCAATCCGCATATGTTTTTTAACTCGAATATTATAAGAGGTGAGTGGAGCAATAAAGTACATTAATGTACCACACAAATAAGAAGAAATTTTATAAGGAAGAATTTTGAGTATTAAAAAAAGTGGAATAGACAATGCTGCAGCAATCGGGTCATGTATATATCTATCAAATTGTTTTTTAAGTCGAAAACTTAAAGGATCAGCCATTTAGTTTTTCCTGCAAAAATGAATTGAAGACAGCCTTATCTTTTAAGTCTAATTCCATCTCTATTGGTAGAGTGTTTATCAAGTTTTTATTATCCTTTATTTTAACATAATCTTTTTCTGTAGTAATTAGTCTTAGGTTTCGGTGATTTGCTTCTGATATTAATTTATCAATGTCCTCATTTTTATATTCGTAATGATCTGGAAAAGATTTTGTTAAAGTAACATTGAACCCATTTTCTTTCAGTGTTTCATAAAATTTATTTGAATTTGCTAGTCCGCAAAATGCTAATAATTTTTCATTTTTTATTTTTGGTGATTTTACAACTTTAACTTTAGAGTTAAATATAGTCTTATTATGCATATTGATAAAATCATTATCTTTATTATTGTTGCCAGTTAATACAATTGCATCAATTCTCGTAAGACCTTCACTTACAGGTTCTCTCAAGGGGCCTGCAGGAATACAATACTCATTACCAAATTTTAAATTCTTATCAACTAACAAAAATTTAATATTTTGCTCTAATTGATAATTTTGAAGACCGTCATCCATTATAATTATATTAAAATTATCTTCATGTTTCTCAATTAACTTAGCTCCAAGCGATCTATCCTTTGAAACAATTGTTGGACCAATTTTATTCAATAATAGAGCCTCATCTCCAACATCTTTAAAGTTATGTGAATCTTTTACTTTTATTGGGCCTTTCAGAAGTCCCCCATACCCTCTAGTTAAAAAAACTGGTTTATACCCTGCTTTTTTTAAAAGTTTATAGGTATAAATTGCAAATGGAGTTTTTCCTGTACCACCACTAGTAAGGTTTCCAATACAAATTACTTTTAACTTTGATTTATATTTTTTTATTAATTTTTTTTTTAATATTGAAATTACAATCCATAATAATGATAATGGGAAAAATAGGACGCTTAGAAATTTTGAAGATAAATTTTTTTGATACCAAAATTTTAGTGCTTCAAACATATTTAAACAACATTTTTTTTATTATTTTGATTCAATAGTCCAAGTAAATGAATACTTGCTTCGTCCGCACGTTGTTGAGCATAACCAGATGCTATTAAGCTGTTTTTTCCCATATCCTCTAGACGTTCCTTGTTACTAATCAATTCAAAAATATTATTAAGAAATTTTTCATTCATTTTAGGTCCTTTTTCTATCTGTATTGCTCCTCCAGACCAAACAAGATCTTTTATTTGAGCGTCACATTTTTCTGAATGAGGCCCCATTATTACTGGCTTGCCAAATTGAGAAGCTTCCGAAGGACTATGACCTCCAACCGGAACCATAGATCCTGCTACATAAACTAAATCTGCCACTTCAATTAGAGAACCCATTTCACCCATCGTATCTGACAGGTAAAACTTATCATTTTTAGATGGGTAATCTCCTTTGCTTCTACATTTTATGTCAAATCCTGCTGATTTTACTCTATTTTGTATACTCATACTTCGTCTTATATGCCGAGGTGCAATAATTATTAAAATATTATCTTGAGCATTTTTTCTTAATAAATCAGCCAGTTTAATCATTAACTCTTCTTCTCCAGGATGAGTAGATGAAGCGAGTATAACTTTCTTTTTTATTAGATTTCTTCTCAAATTTATTATGTAATTTTGGTTAATAGGTGGCTTTTCAGCAATAGACTTTAAACTAGTTAAACTTTTAACATTTTTTGCACCTAATTTCTTAAAAAGTGCTTCTTGCTTTGGATCCACTGCAAGAACATTGGTTACTTTTCCAAAAATTTTTTTTGCTAAAAAAAAACCTAATCCAGTCCAAAAACGAGCAGATTTGTCAGACATTTGAGATGAAGCCAATACTGTTGGTATTTTAGAGTTTGCAGTTAAATAAATTAAATTAGGCCAAAAATCTGACTCTAGAAAAACTGCCATGTTTGGTTTCCAATGTCCTAAAAACTTAGATACAAAATCTGGGTGATCATAAGGGTGATATTGGTGAATTGCAGGTAAGCCTTTTTTTATTTTGTTTTTAATAAGTTTAGCTGCAGATAGTGTATTTGTAGTCAATAAAAAAAATTCTTTTTTATTCGTTCCATAACCATTTTTACTCATAGAATTAGCTAGTGCTAGGGCTGCAACTGATTCACCAACGCTGGTGCCATGTAACCATACAAGAGTACCATCTGGTCTATTATTTTTTGAAATTCCAAATCTTTCGTTAATTCTATTTATGTCTTCCTTACCTTTCTTCTGGCGCCTTTCTAAATAGCTAGGTAAAATAAATTTCACCATCCCCCAGAAAAAATTGTAAGTAGTTAGTGACATTAATATTCCATTAATTTAAAGTATTTCAGTTAACTCTATTCTTTACTAGCTTTGTTAGGCGTTTGATTTCATTTTCAAGATCTTGTCTTTTAATTTCTAATTCTTCTTCATTTATTTTTTTTTTTACATTTATTGGTTTTCCAAAACTATATACACCTTTTGAGAAAGGATATGGTATCACAAAACTATCCCATGAATTAACTAGCTTAAACTTGTTAGTAGCCCAAATAAGTGGGATTATAGGCGTGTCTGTCATTTGTGCTAACTTAATTATACCCATCTTAACTTTTTCTTTTGGTCCTTTTGGTCCGTCTGGAGTAATTGCAACACTTTCACCTAATTGTATACATTTAACCATTTTTCTAAAAGCTTGCATTCCCCCTTTTTTTGAAGACCCTAATATAACATTCATACCAAGATGCTTGAATGCTACAGAAGTAACCATACCATCAGAATGACTAGACTGTAGTGCATTAATAATTCTATTTCTTGGCAATAGATGAGGTCCTAAAAATAATCTATTATGCCAACAACAGAAAATATATTTTTCGTCGTTGTTAAATATGTTTGATTTTTTATTCTCAACTAAATATTCCCACTTAATTGAACGTGATATCAAATTTGTTATAGAATAAAACAAAAACCCTATTAATTTCTGACCAATATTAGTTTTGCTAAAACGTTTTATAATACGCATTTATTGATCCATTTTATTCATAGATAAAGAAGTTAGAATTTAAATTAAAATTACACAAAACAAAATAACTATCTATACACATAATTTATATTATAAGTTATTATTATGTTAATATTAAAGTAGATTAATATGAAAAGTATCAAATGATTACTGATGTTAATAAAGTAATTTTAAAAAATTTTTGGAATGATTTTGTATCAAGATATAAATTTGACATAATTACAGCCTTCTTTTTATTAATTTTAGTTGCAGCTACGGCTTCAGTTTACCCGTATTTAATACAACTTGTCTTTGATGGTTTGTTAGATAATAAAAATAATGATTGGATAATGTTACCTATGGTTATTGCATTTGTCGCAGTAATTAGAGGAATAGCTATGTTTTTTCAAATAAAACAAGTATCTAAAATCTCTTTATCTATTTCAGTTGATATTCAAAAAAAATTAAGTAGGCATTTAATAAACACTGACCTAGTCGAGCTTAATAAATTGTCCTCGGGAAACCATGTCTCTAGAATAATGAATGACGTCAATTTAATAAGAGATGGATTTGAAAGAAGTATAAATAATTTAATTAGAGACACTTTGACAATTATCGCACTAATGTCTTATCTCATTTGGTTAGATTGGCTTTTATCAATATTAGTATTTATTATATACCCCATAGCTCTTGGACCCATTTTTAGAATTGGAAAAAAACAGAAAATTATAGCGACTTCTCTTCAAGAGCAAATGGAAACTGTTACGTCTACTTTAACAGAAATGTTGCAGGGTATAAGAATGGTTAAATCATATAATTTGGAAAATATGGAAATAAAAAGGTCTGAAGGTGTTTTAAACAACCTTTTTTCTAAAATGCTTAGCCTTGTGCTTGGAAGAGCAAAAATATTACCTATTTTAGAGATTTTAGGAGGTGTTGCAGCTGCCTGTGTCATTGGTTTAGCTAGTTATAGGGTTTCTTTAGGGGAATTATCACCAGGAAGCGTAGTAGGATTCGTTACTGCTTTACTAATGATTGCTCAGCCTGCAAGAGCATTGGGAACTTTTAATACTGTTCTTCAAGAAGCTCTGTCAGCACTGGGAAGAATATTTTTACAATTAAGTATCTCTCCTAAAGTTAATAGTTTGTCCTCTGCCACTAATATAAAAATTCTCAAAAATAAAGCTCCAACAATTGTTTTTAAAAATGTAAGTTTTTCTTACTATAAAAAATCAAATGTTTTAGATAACATTAATTTCTTTTTAGATGCAGGATCAAAAGTAGCGTTAGTAGGCCAGAGTGGAGCTGGAAAATCTTCAATAATTAATCTTATCTCAAGGTTTTACGATCCAGTGTCTGGAGAGATTTTTATCAACAAACAAAATATCAAAGATGTAAACATAAATTCGCTTAGAAACAATATTGCACTAGTAAGCCAAGATATAATTATATATAATAAGAGTTTTCAGGATAATATAAAATTTGGAAATTTAAAAGCTCCTGATAAAAAAATTAAAGATGCTGCCAAACATGCTGGAATTCATGATTTTATAAGTAACTCATTAAATGGTTATGAAACTATTGTCGGGGAAGGTGGCAATAATTTATCTGGAGGCCAGAAACAACGTATATCCATTGCAAGAGCAATACTTAAAGATGCACCAATACTTCTGCTGGATGAAGCAACAAGTTCTCTTGACGCTGATACAGAAAATGAGATTAATAAGACCCTAGAAAAATTAACAAAAAATAAAACTACCATTACTGTTGCGCATAATTTATCTAATATTGTTAGTTCTGATCAGATAATCTTATTTAATAAAGGTAAAGTAGTTGACATTGGTAAACATGAAGAATTGATTAAGAGATCGACATTATATAAAAAATTATATCATACTGGTAATTAAATAAAAAATTACTCTCTTCTCAAAATATCGTCTAATAATCTATTTAACCACCAAACTGATCTAAAACTACTCTCTAATTTTTCAGGATTATATTTATTTTTAACCCAATCCATAAATGTAAATTTATTTTTTTTATATTCAATCGAATAACTTTCAACGAAGGCATCTAAAACACCAGGTTTCGCCCATTTAACGTGCAAGTATTTCCATGAAAGTTGTTTTTTAGCAATATCAGGATGCTGCTTTTTATAAATAAGCATATATAAGGCACACATTATACCGGCTCTATCAGCACCTGATTTACAATGAATTAAAGCAGGATATTTAATGCTATTAAACAATTTTTCAGCCTTGAAAATCATTTCCTTTTCAGGAGCGGCTCGTGACCTAGCCCTAAAATCGATTAATTTAATGTTATACTTACCACAAGCTTCATTTTCCAATAACCAACCACCATCTTTTCGAACGCCCCTCAGGTTCACAATGGTTTTAATACCAAGTTTTCTATAATTTCTAACCCTTGACGGAGTAGGCATATTGCTTCTATATAAATTTTCATCAACTTTATGAAAATTATTATAGCAAAATCTTAAAAATCCATGATCTTTGATAATCATATCAAACCAAGCTAAAAATCTATTAAATTTAAATTGTTTAACTCTTGCTTTCAATTAACTAGTTTCCTGCAATAGTCATTCCCTCAATAAGTAAAGTTGGGCAATTTATAGAATGTGAATAATCAATATCATTAGCAGGTTGAAGTGTCATGAACATTTCTTTTAAGTTGCCTGCAATGGTAGCTTCAGTTATTGGCTCAGAAAATTTACCATTTTTTATCCAAAATCCACTTGCACCTCTACTATAATCACCTGTAACCATTGATACACTGCTGCCAATCATGTCAGTTACGTAAAATCCTTCACTTACATTTGATAATAATTGCTCTGGTGTAACTTCACCTGGCGTCAAAATTAGATTTGAAATACCTGGAGCAGGAGGTCCACTAATACCTCTTTTTGCATTTCCTGTAGGTGACATATTCAATTGTTTTGCTGAAGATAAATCTAATAACCATTGTTGAAGTACACCTTCATTTATTAATAAATTTTTTGAAGACCCTAGACCTTCCCCGTCAAATAATCTCGAAGCCAAACCTCTTTTTAGAAATGGATCATCAACTAGACTAATAGATTTATTTGCTACCTGTTGGTTTAACATATCTTTTAAAAAGCTTGTTTTTCGTGCTATAGACGTGCCATTGATTGCTGAGGCAAAATGACTTGCTATAGACCTTGACACTCTGGGGTCAAATATAACTGTGTATTTACCTGTCACAGGTTTTTTGGCTCCAATTCTAGCTAATGTTTTTTTTGCAGCTTCAAGTCCAATTTTTTTTGAATTTGTAAGATCCTCCCCAAAGACTTTTGAAGAGTAATCATAATCTCTTTCCATTTTCCCATCTTTTTCAGCAATTACAACAACTGAAACACTATGATTAGATTTTTTTGAACTTCCAAAGAAACCATTAGATGTCATTAAAAGTGTCTCTCCTTCACCCCAAGA
Source organism: SAR116 cluster bacterium AG-335-N04 (assembly GCA_003279355.1). Classification (GTDB taxonomy): domain Bacteria; phylum Pseudomonadota; class Alphaproteobacteria; order Puniceispirillales; family Marisalimonadaceae; genus Marisalimonas. Next base: position 11,284 of record QBZS01000024.1, on the reverse strand, counting down.
GGCATCTGCTCCATCACTATTGGTTATGCCTTTGACACTTAAAGCAGTGTCTTCAACTTCAGAAGCTCTATCTCTTATAATATCTATGCTGGGCTCAACTTCGTCATAACTATCAATAATTGCTCTATTATTTAATGGGAACTTATTAAGTATTTCTTTACCAGCAATAAAACTGAATTCATCTTGAGGAGCAATTTTAGCCATTTCAACTGCTCTTTTTGCAACATTTTTAATAGCACTCTCAGAGTCTTCATTTGTTGAAACTGAGGCAATTTTATTATCAACAAATACTCGTAAGCCAGTGTCAAAATCTTCATATCTTTCTATATTTTCGTCTTTACCTAATCTTCTTGTAAGTGAAACACCTCTGCTTCTAGATAAAACACAATCGGCGGCAGTTGCTCCTTTTGAGATGGCTGTTTCTATTAAGAGGTTCATTATATCTTTGTCATTAAGTTTTTGTGCACACATTCAAAATAAGTCCTATAAAAAATAAAAAATTACAAAAAAATTTATTCTTGAGTTATTAATATACTGTTCAAGTTGTTGCAATGTTTATAAGTATTAAAAAAGGTTAAAATGAAAAAGAATGTTTTTATAGATGGTGAAATTGGAACTACTGGCTTACAAGTTCATGAAAAATTAACAAAACACCCCAATGTAAATATCTTATCAGTTAATCAAGATAAAAGAAAAGACCTGTATTACAAAAAAGAAATGTTCAGAGCATCAGATGTGTCTTTTTTATGTTTGCCGGATGATGGTGCAGTTGAAGCTGTTCAGATAGCTAATCAATTAGGAAATAAATCTCCAATAATAATTGATGCTTCTACCGCTCATAGAATAAATCCTGATTGGGCATATGGTCTTCCGGAATTAGGCTTAGAATTTAGAAAAAAATTATTACACTCTAAACGTATTGCTGCTCCTGGATGTTATTCCACTGGTGCAAATGTGATCTTAAAGCCACTTTTAGAAAATAACTTTATAAGCCATAAAAATCCAATAGTTATTAATGCTGTTAGTGGCTATTCTGGTGGAGGTAAGGCATTGATAAATTATTTTAAAGAAAAAGATCATGAGCCTTTTTTTAATTATGGATTAAAATTAAATCATAAGCATTTACCCGAAATTATATATCATAATAATTTAGAGTTAACGCCAATTTTTAGCCCATCTGTTGGAGATTTTATTCAAGGTATGATTGTGTCAATACCAATACATTTTCATTGGTTTAAAAAGAAAATTAATACCGAAATAGTTCGCTCTTGTATGGAGGATTATTATTCAGGTGCACATTTTATAAAGGTTTTGAAAAAGGATGAAGGAATTAGCCCCCAAGGTTATTTTAGACCAGATAATTTAGTTGGTACCAATAATTTAGAAATAAGTGTTTTTGGCAATGATGATAATGATCAATTAATAATATCATCAAGGTTAGATAATCTAGGCAAAGGAGCTTCTGGTGCTGCTATTCAATGCATGAATATAGCTCTTGGATTTGACGAAACTTTAGGTTTATAGATTTCTAGGTGATTTTATAAAATGGGACAAAATAACTTAAATGAAAATGATGAATTATTTCCTAATCTATCTTTTTACAACAGAGCTGTAAGTTACCCATATTTTGCCCCCAATTATTCTTTTTCTTTTTATAAGGGTCAATTTGTGAAAGGAATATGTTTTGATTTAGATAAAAGAATACCCATTTTGTCTGTCGGATCAAATAGGTCACCTTATCAATTAAAAAGAAAGTTTTCTATGATTCAAGACATATGCGTTACTCCAGCAATATTATATGACTCTGACATAGTATATGCAGCTTCTGTATCAGCTTATGGATCAATGCCAGCTACACAATGGCCTTGTGAAGGAGCAAAAGTTGATCTTAACGTATTATGGCTCAATGAAAGTCAATTAAATATAATGCACTTAAGTGAGGCGTTGGGAGTTGCTTATAATTTTGTAAAATTGAAATCAGGAACTGTAAAAATAAAAGAATTTGAATGGCAAAAAGAAATATATGGATATGTGTCAATACCAGGTCCTTTTTCTTTTAATGAAAACAAACCCAAGAGATTATCGGCGTTAAAAGCACAAAACACTAATTTAAAAGGTATCTATGAAAGTGAGGCGCTTATTTATCTCAAAAAATTTTTAGATGTTAACGATAAAAATTTTCCACAGTGGCTAGACGATGTAATAAACGACAAGATTTATAGGCTCGAAATTCATAAGATACTTAAATCTAAAGCTATAAAACTTCAAAACCCTAATTGGGATGTACTTGACACCAATTTAAAAGGTGAATTGATTATTTAACCATATATCAAATAATTGCTTTAATGCCTTCCAACATTAAAATTGTAATAATTATGAATAAACTTAGTTAAATAGTAAAGTGTCTTTTTATTCTAAAAGATTATTGAATAATATGTTATCTTTTTAAAATTTAAATACACAAACCAAATAAAATTTAGAAATATATGCTGCTTATCAGCACGATTTCAATAAAACAAAGCTTTTTTTACATTATAGTGATAATTGTTATCAAAAATTAAATCTATTAAAATCAATATGTTAGCAAAAAAGGTAAAAAAAAAATGTATTTTATTAACTTTTATTTGTTGCCTAACTTTAAATTCCAATTTATTGTTTTGCTAATTATGCTTAATTTGCATAGAATCTAGCAGTTGCTAGAAATTAAACATGACAAGTATAAGGGGAGTTTATAAATGTCTTTTTTAAAATATTTAATACCGGCTACATTATTAGCTGGAATTCCAGCACTTGCTTATGCAGGGTCCCACGCTAGTGGAAACCTAGATCCAAGCGATGGTGTTGGTATAAGTTTTTGGATAATATCTATCTCCATGGTTGCAGCAACTGTTTTTTTCTTAATGGAATCATTGAGAGTTAAGGGCAAGTGGAGAACATCTCTAGTTGTTGGTTCTCTCGTTACCTTAGTTGCAGGAGTTCACTATTTTTATATGAGAGATGTGTGGGTATCAACAGGCGCCTCACCAACCGTATTTAGATATGTAGACTGGATAATTACAGTTCCATTACAAATGATTGAATTTTACTTAATCTTAGCTGCTTGTACTGCCATCGCTGGCGGAGTTTTCTGGAGATTATTTATAGGATCAATGGTTATGTTAATCGGTGGATATCTAGGTGAAGCTGGTTTCATCAACGTAACTCTTGGCTTTGTAATAGGAATGGCTGGTTGGATATTCATTCTATATGAAATATTTGCTGGTGAAGCTGGAAAAGTTAATGCAGCAGAAGCTCCGGACTCGGTTAAAACCGCCTTCAACACCATGAAATGGATTGTTACAATTGGTTGGGCTATATATCCAATTGGATACTTTTTAGGTTACATGGCTGGTGGTGCAGATGCAAATGCCTTAAACATCATATATAACTTAGCTGATGTTGTTAATAAAATTGCTTTCTGTTTAGCTATATGGGCTGCTGCTACTGCAGAATCAGACGCATAAATTTTAATACATCATATTTCAAAGCCTGTAGCTATAACTACAGGCTTTTTTTTTATAAACCTTAATTAAAAATATATGGAAATTTTAGAGAATAATGGACGGTTCAGCGAAGATACAAAAGAAAATAAAGAGTGTAGTAATTGGTGGTGGATTTGGTGGTATTGCTGCTGCCCTTAGATTAAGGGCGCTTGGTCACCAAGTCACATTATTAGAGAAACTAAATTGTTTAGGAGGTAGGGCTCAAGTTTTTAAGAAAAATGGTTTCAAACATGATGCAGGACCGACAGTAATAACTGCTCCTTTTTTATTCGACGAACTTTTTGAATTATTTGGCGAAAGCAGAAAAGACTATGTTGAATTTAAACCATTAGATCCATGGTATAGATTTCATTTTCATGATGGTCAAACATTTGATTATTCTCAAACTGTTGAAAAAACCCAAAAAGAAATGAAAAAATTTTCTTTTGAAGATGCAAATAATTATGAAGATTTATTAAAAGCGTCAAAATCTATTTTTGATGTTGGTTTTACAAAGCTTGCAGATAAACCATTCAATTCTTTCTTTTTTATGTTGAAACAAATCCCTTCTCTTTTCAAATTAAAAAGTTATTTGACTGTTTCTCAATTAGTAAATAAATACATCCAAAATCCAAATCTTAGAGCAGCATTCTCAATACATCCATTATTAGTTGGCGGTAACCCATTTTCAACTACTTCTATTTACGCATTGATTCACTTTTTAGAAAGAAATTGGGGTGTATATTTCAGTATGGGCGGAACTGGAAAACTAGTTGATGAATTAACAAAACTACTAAAGCGTTCTGGTGTCGAAGTGAAGTATAATGCAGATATTAAAACTGCATATCAAAAGAATGGTAAAATTGAAAAATTGGAGAGCATGGATGGAGAAGTTTTTTTTCCAGACAATATTGTTTTTAATGGAGATCCACCAACTTTTTATAGAGAAATCTTAAAATCTAATAGTTTTTTCAAAAAAAGAAAAAAATTTTTACCAGAGAAGTTGACTACTTATTCTATGGGAATGTTTGTTTTGTTTTTTGGAACAAAGAAAAAATATCCCCAAATTGCTCATCATACTATATGGTTAGGAAAAAGATTTAAAGGCTTATTAAAAGATATTTTTGATAATAAAATTTTAAGCGAGGATTTTTCTCTTTATATCCATAGACCTACGGCTACAGATCAAAGCTTTGCCCCCGATGGTTGTGATAGTTTTTATGTTCTATGTCCAGTACCTAATCTACAGGGTAATATTGACTGGACTTTTGAAGGTACTAAATTACAATCTAGAATTATTAAAGCCCTTGAACTTACAATTTTACCTGATTTACAAAAAAACATATCAGATGATTTTTTTATGACACCTGTTGACTTCAAAAATAATTATCGATCCACACATGGCGCTGGTTTTTCAATTGCGCCTAATTTTTCTCAATCAGCGTGGTTTAGGTATCATAATAAGGATCCTCATATTAATAATTTATACTTTGCTGCCGCTGGAGCACATCCTGGAGCCGGTCTTCCTGGGGTTTTATCATCAGCAAAAATTGTAGAGAATCTTATAAAATAAAAGAGTGCATTAATGGACAGCCATATTGATAATGCTAAATTAATACTCAAAAAAAATGGTAAGAGTTTTTATTGGGCAGGTAAATTTTTATCAGAAGAATATATCAATAGAGCTGCCCAACTATATAGTTTTTGTAGAGCTTTAGATGATATTGCAGATAGTGGTGATCCTTCATCGTTAAAATGTCTTAAGAGTATAAAGTTTAATCTTAACAATAGTTTATATTCAGATATAGAAAATTCCTATTCAATTAAATACCCAAAATTCTTTAATTCTTTTTCTAACAAAGCAGCTGTGGATTTAATTAATGGTCTGATTTTAGATCAAAATAGCATTTTATTTAAAGATGAGTCCGAATTAGTAAGATATTCATATCATGTTGCAGGGACGGTTGGATTAATGATGTGCGACGCTTTAAAATGTGAAAATAAAAATGCAAAACTATTTGCTATTGATCTTGGAATTGCTATGCAAATGACAAATATAGCAAGAGATGTGTTAGAGGATGCCAAAATGGGCAGGCGATATATACCTGGTAGATGGATTGATAATATTTCTCCACAAGAAATTGTTTTAGCAGTTAAAAAAAATGACTTAAAAAAATATGATATAATCTCTAACGGTATAAAGAGATTACTAAAATTAGCTGATAAATATTACATGAGTGGTGCAATGGGTTTTAGATACTTACCTTTTAAAACGAGGATCGCAATTTCAATTGCTTCTAGTGTTTACAGACAAATTGGTATTCAATTAAGAAGTAATGGCTATAATTGGTATAGTGGTAGACAGGTAACTTCTATCTCAACAAAAGCAAGGATTACTATAATTAAAATTTTAGAAGAAATATTCAGAAGAAAAGTTGTAACACAACACCAATACGAGCTTCATATTTTTTTAAAAGAGCTTATTTAGGTTGGAAAATAAAAAAATTAATATTATTGGAGGTGGATGTGCAGCTTTGTCACTAGCCAGATTAAGTACTCATTTGCCAGATTATAGTTTCAATATTTATTCAGGGGATACTTCTAACGTATATGACAATCATTATTGGGGATTTTGGAAGACTAATGTTAATATTGATGCCTATAACAATGCCAATCATACTTGGACAAAATGGGCGATTAACACAAATGTTTCTAGCCAAGTTCTTTCTTCTATAAATCATCCTTACTGTGTTATCAAAAGACATAAATGGTTAAATTTCTGTAAAAGTGAATCTAAAACTTCAAAGGTAAAAATCTTCAATGAAAATATATTAGAAAAAAATGGTAATTTATTTTTAAATAATAAGAAAATTCATGGTAATATAATTTTTGATAGTAGACCTCCTAAAATTTTATCAAATATTTTATTACAACATTTTGAAGGGTTTGTAGCCACTTCAAAGAAAGACGTTTTTGACCCAGAAACAGTTATTTTAATGGATTTTAGGTGTGATCAATCTAAAGGTATGCATTTTATTTACTTATTACCGTTTACTACAAAACAAGCTTTAGTTGAGTCGACAATTTTTTCAAAAAATGTTGAAAGTAAGGAGTTTTATACAAGTGAGATTTCAAAATATCTTAAAAAATACTTTAATTTAACAGAATTTCGTAAAAGTAATTTCGAAAAAGGTGTTATACCAATGCACTATATTTCTTTAAATTCACAAGGAAGATATAATATCGGTACAAGAGGAGGTGCTGTAAGGCCATCATCTGGATATGCTTTTACTTTTATCCAAAAACAAGTAACTCAAATTATAGAACAATTAGTCAAAAGAAAGAAAATTAACACTAAAATTCATAAAAATGTTGATTTATTCTTAGATAAAATTCTGATAGACGTGTTAGATAAATTTCCTGAAATTGCCCCAAAAATATTTTCAAATTTAGCTAAAAATATCAATGGAGACGAAATGGCAAGATTTATGTCTGGAAATTACTCTTTTGCTACAGCCTTTAAGATCATTCTTTCTATGCCTAAGATACCCTTTATCAAATCTTTTTTTTCTGTTGTCATTAGATAATGATTAACTTTTCACTTAATTGGTGGGATTATGTTGCATTATTTTCAATAATCTTTATTGGCATTCCTCACGGAGCTCTGGATGGTGCGATTTCCATTACATTAGGTTATACCAAAAAAGTTAGATTACAATTATACTTTATCTTAACTTATATATTTGTTTCATGTTTAGTTATAGTGCTTTGGTATTTTTTACCTGTAATTACTTTAATTTTATTTCTATTTACAAGTATTTTTCATTTTGGCTGTGGTGACTTAGATTGGAAAAGGAGTAGATTCTACTTCATTGGTGGATATGTTCATGGGGGCTTAATTGTTCTAGGTGTTATATTTCTTAACAAGATTGAGGTAAACCGTTTCTTTGAAATACTCTCAGGAGATCAACTATATTTATTATGGACAAGTTTATATCTAGGAATATTTTTATGGATTTTTGCAATAACGTATATTTGTTTAAATTATAGTAAAATTAATATTTCAAACTATTACGTAAAGATTGCATTGTCTATTCTGTTAATACTGTTATTACTTCCACCTTTGCCTGCATTCGCCATTTATTTTTGTTTAATTCATAGTTTTCATCATATAAGAAGAATTATACCAACATTATTGGGTTTTATGGAAAAACAAAAAGCTATATTCCTTATGATAATTTTTTCTGTTTTTAGTTGGATTGGCTGTGGAATAGCTTTTTATTATTTGTCGAATTTAAACACTTATCCAGATACAATGTTAAAAGTGACTTTTGTTGGGCTTGCAGCATTAACATTCCCACACATGATTTTAGTGGATGGTATTTTTAGATCAAAATTTAAAATTTAATAATAATATACTCAAAAAGTTAAATGGGAACTTAATGCAGAAGCTGTTAATATTAACCCTGGCGTTACATTCGATTTAAATATTTTTAACGGTTTATTATCTTCTAAATTATTTAATTTAACAACTTGATTTGCATAATGAAATCCACACAGAAAAACCCCAATGAACCAAATATAATTAGCATTCAGTGAATATCCACTTAATAACAACAGCAAAAACGTGATAAAATAAGAGCTACCAACAAAAATATTTAAAAAGTTTTTTGCAGACACAGCTGAATTTTTAATACCTAAAATTTCATCTTCATTTTTGTCCTGACAACCATAAATTGTATCATAACCTATAATCCAGAAAACAGTAGCAATATACATCATTAATATACCAAAATTCCATTCTTCATTAGCAGAGGACCATGCCGTTGGTACCGCCCAGCTAAATGTAAGCCCTAAAAAGATTTGAGGCCACTTTGTAAATCTTTTTGCTAAAGGATATATTATAACTAATGGAATTGCAGAAATTGCAACAAACCACGTGTAAACATTGAGCTGATATAAGCAAATAAAACCAATTAATAACATCAATATTAAAAAACACAAAGCTTTAAGATTCGAAATTTCTCCATTAGCTAGTGGTCTATTCTTAGTTCTTGAGATTTTTTTATCAATATCTTTGTCCCATAGATCATTAATTGTACATCCAGCAGCTCTCATAACAATTGATCCAATAAAAAATATTAACATAAGTTTAATACAAGCTAGTAAATCCAAACTAGTCAAAGGAAGCACCCACCATCCAGGCAATAGAAGAAGCCAAAAACCAATAGGCCTGTCAAATCTCCCTAGTCTTATCCATTTTAAGGAGCTTTTTGGAAAAATAGACCACCAACCATTTTCCAAAATATCTGAATTATTTAGTTTTGGCATATTCATGAATAATGCAATATTATCATATATTAAGGTAATCAATCTACTATGAAATTAATTTTTTAGGTGTGTGGTTTTATGAAATGATAGATATATCGTATCATGCTAAAATTAGGTTATATGTTCCTAATGAATTGATGTTATCAAAAAAAATAGAATTAAACAAAAAACAATCACATTATTTAATGAACGTAATGAGAAAAAAAATACATGACACTTTCTTAATTTTTAATCGTGTTAATGGTGAATTTTTAGCAAAAATACATTCTAATAATAAAAAATTAATATCAGTTGAAGTGATAAAAAAAATTAGAGATCGAGAAGAACAAACTGACTTGTGGGTACTGTTCGCTCTTGTAAAGAAAACACCTACAGAATACATAATCCAAAAGGCAACTGAATTAGGAGTTTCAAAAATTGTACCTCTAATCACAGAACGAACTGTAACTAAAAGTCTAAACTTAGAAAGATTTCAAGATATTGCTATTGAAGCATCAGAACAATGTGAAAGAATTACAATACCTGAAATCTTACCACTTCAAAAGCTCTATGATGTTATTGATAATTGGGTAGAAAAAAGAACCATTTATTACGGTGATGAAACTATGAGACATGACAAACAATCAGATAACAATTTTTATAAATCAACCAATGCTTCATTTGGCGCAGTTTTAGTTGGCCCGGAAGGTGGATTTACGACGAAAGAAATCAGTTATTTAAAACGAAAAAAGTTTGTGATCCCGGTTAATTTTGGTCCAAGAATTTTAAAATCTGATACAGCGGTGGTTACTGCTTTGGTATTATGGCACATTTTAAACGGAGATATGAAAAACGCTTTTTATTAATTGATCAAAGTTATAATTGTAGTAAGTAAAAAATTATATTGTATTTTAAATTTATATTTTTTAATAATTACGCTAACTTAATATGAGGCCATAATGTTAAGAATAGAAAAACAAGATCTTCTTAAATGGTTCGCAGATGGTGCTAAACCCAAAGAAAACTGGAAAATTGGAACAGAACACGAAAAGTTTGTTTTTCATATAGATAACTTAGAAAGAGTTGGATACTTTGGTAAATCAGGTATTAGCGACTTGTTAAATAAGCTTGCTAGAGAAAACAATTGGGAGAAAATTTTAGAAAATAATAACACAATAGCTTTAAAAGATGAAACTGGTGCATCTATCTCACTTGAGCCTGGAGGTCAGTTAGAATTATCTGGAACACCACTAGATAATTTACATCAAACATGTAAGGAGACAGGCAAACACCTTAAAATGATGAAAGAGGCTATGAAAGAGCTTGGTTTATCAATGATTGGTCTAGGTTATGATCCTAAGTGGTCGCGTTCAGATCAAAAGTGGATGCCAAAGGGTCGTTATGAAATTATGAAGAATTATATGCCTAAAGTTGGTCAATTAGGATTAGATATGATGCTTCGAACGTGTACTATACAAGTCAATCTTGATTATTTAAACGAAAAAGATATGGTTCAAAAATTCCAAATATCTCTTGCTCTGCAATCAGTTGCAACGGCTCTTTTCGCTAATTCTCCCTTTATTGAAGGTAAAGAAAGTGGATATTTATCGTCAAGAGCGGTTGTTTGGACGGATACAGACTCTGATAGAACAGGTGTTCCACAAGTCGTTTTTGATCCTAATTTTGGTTATGAGTCTTGGTTAAATTATATTCTCAACATTCCCATGTATTTTATATACAGAGATGGGAAATATATAGATGTGTCAGGTAAATCTTTCTTAGATTTTATGGATGGAAATTTAGATGGTTTTAAAGGTGAATATCCTACAATGAAAGATTGGGAAGATCATACAACTGTTGCTTTCCCAGAAGTAAGACTGAAGCAATATTTAGAGATGAGGGGGGCTGATGGTGGCCCTTGGAACATAATATGTGCTTTACCAGCCCTGTGGGTAGGATTACTTTATGACAGTGAATCTCAATCTGAAGCTTATAACCTCGCAAAACCTCTTATGAATACAAATGTTCTTGAAGAGGGCAGAATTTCTGCAGCTAAATTTGGTCTTGGAGGCAAGCTTGGGAACCAATCAATTCAAGATATTGCTCTAGAAATGTTAACAATATCTAGTTCGGGCCTTGCAAGACGTAATCAATTAGATAATAGAGGCATGGACGAAAGACAGTTTTTAGACCCTTTATTTGATATTGTTAAAAACAAACAAACTGGAGCAGAAAAATTGCTTCATAAATATAATAATTCTTGGAATGGAAATATCAATAAAATATTTACTGAAAATGCATTTTGAATACTTATTTAATTTGTGTCTGTACCACCAATTGTAATACCTCCCATTAACAAAGTAGGTTGTCCAACACCTACCGGCACTCCTTGTCCGTCTTTACCGCAGGTCCCTATGCCATCATCTAATGCTAAATCATTACCAACTAGTGAT
>QBZS01000023.1:0-21302 GCA_003279355.1 SAR116 cluster bacterium AG-335-N04 | reverse complement strand
TCTTCAGAATATAGTTGAATACTTAGCAATCAAGTTCTCTGGTTTTAAATGAGTGTATCTGAATAGTTGTCTTACATCTTTATGACCAGATATCAATGCAACCTCTGGAACTGATAAACCCATTTCAAAGAATCTTGATACTGTCTCATGTCTTAAATCGTGAAACCTCAATCCTTTTATGTTAGATTTGTTTCTGCATCTCTCCCATGCAAGTCTTAAACAATTAGCAGATATTGGAAATACAAACTCAGATGACTGAATAAGATTTGAGAGTAGTTTTATTGCAGTCTTAGTTAATGGAATGTGTCTATCATCCCCATTTTTAGTGTAATACAAGGAGGCAATTCCAGTGTCTAGGTTAACATCATTCCAAGTTAGTTTAAGTATCTCTGATCTTCTCATACCAGTTTCAACTGCAAATTGAATGATAGTGGAGATATATTTGTTCCTTTGTTTTTCTGCATTAAAGATAAGAGTAGACAGTTCATTTGAAAGAAGTCTTCTTGTTCTTGGTTTTGCAGACTTTGGTAATTCAATATTAGCAACTGGATTTACTAATATTCCATATCCCCATTCTTTAATTGCAGTCTTAAATACTCTTTGTATTAAAGTTAATTCCGCCTTTACAGTTCCAGATTTAACCTCAATCAATCTATCTTCTTTATATTGTTCAAAATGATGTTTAGTTAGGTTAACGACTTTGCAGTCCCCTATCCATCTTTTAGATATTAATCTCAATTGGCATTGTTCAGTTATTCCACTCTTTATTTCTGAAGAAACCTCCTAAGCGTATCTATTCATTAGATAAGATAGTTTTAGTTTCTGGATATTTTCTTCTGGAAGTGAAGTGTTTCTTAACTGATGTTCTAACTTTGAACTCCAAGTAATTGCATCACTCTTTTTATTAAATGATTTAGTAAAACTTCTCCAACCAGATACTCTTACTTGAGCATTCCAAGAATTACCTCTTTTTCTCACACAACTCATCTTTGACTCCTTTTACTGTGTCAAATCTGTGTCAAAACTGAGTAATCTCTGGGTATTATTTAAAATCAATTCTTCTAAATAATTGATATTAAACAATAAGTTATGGTGCGCTCTGAGGGACTCGAACCCCCAACCTTTTGATTCGAAGTCAAATGCTCTATCCAGTTGAGCTAAGAGCGCATAATCACATAACAATTAAATATATGAAAAACTAAATTTTATAAAGATTTATTCATTTTTATTATTGGAGGCTTAACACCATCAGGAATTGGACAAATATAAGGATACCTTTTAATTTGTTTTTTAAAAGCCTCTTTTGCTTCATTTAATTTTTTAGGATTATTTATTAGTGCACATGCAGTTGATGCCATAATTTTTGCAGCATGAACCATTCCTTTATGAGCAGCTGGGACTTTACCTTGCGCTACCGTTTGCCATGTATGAAATGGTGTGCCAACTGCACATGTTGCAACTCTTGCTTGAACAGTAGGAACTACCCAACTAACATCTCCTACATCAGTGGAGCCTATACCTCCACTGCTAACATTATTCAAAGGAGCTATAAAATCACATAAAGGCATATCTAAAGGAGCTTTTATACCAATTCTTTGAAAACTGTCTAAAATATCAGTTTCTGTTAAAGTAGATCTTATTTTGTTAGCAAATTCTTTATCTTTTTGGTCAAATATAACAGGACCTATTTTTTCAAATTCATTTTGCATTATTTGTTCCAATGGTTCATTTCCTAATAAATTCGATACTGCGCTGTAAACATTCTTTTCCACGCTAGTTTCGGTCATTAAGGCTGCACCGTCAGCAATTTTGTAAACTCTATCAACTAAGGAACGTAATTCTGTTAAATTCGATGCTCTTATTAAATGCCTTATAGTAACCTTAGCTTGAACTACATTAGCTGCATTACCTCCAGCATCCATATATGCATAATGAACTCTGGCAGAGTCTGGTATATGCTCTCTCATATAATTAACACCTATATTCATTAATTCTACAGCATCTAATGCGCTTCTACCTAGATGAGGAGCAGTGGCAGCATGAGCAGCTTTACCTGTAAAAGTAAAGTCTATTCTAGAATTCGCTAAAGATATAGGTTTATTAACTGAATTAAAAGTAGCTGGATGCCAACATATTGCAGTATCAACATTGTCAAACCAACCATCTCTAGACATATACGTTTTTGCAGCCCCTCCCTCTTCTGCAGGACAACCATAATATCTAACCCTAGCTTTAATATTATTTTTTTCTAACCAATCCTTAATAGCAGTCGCCGCTAAAAGAGAAGCGGCTCCAAGTAAATTATGTCCACAACCATGTCCATTTTCACTATTTTTGATTGGCTTTTGTTCTGCGACGCCTGCTTCTTGACTTAATCCTGGTAAAGCATCAAACTCACCTAAAATAGCAATAACTGGCCCCGATTTACCGTATTCTCCCATTACAGCTGTAGGCATATTACAAATGCCTTCTGTAATTTTAAAACCTTCTTTTTGTAACATTTGCGTATGTTCTGAAACTGATTTAAACTCTTTGTACAAAATCTCAGGGGTATCAAACACACGGTTAGAAAATTTTATATACTCGTCTTTTTTATCATCCACTAATTGCCAAATTTCTTCTTCGTTACTCATTTTATTACTTTCATAGTTTGTTATTTATTAATTATTCAATAATTTCTCAATAGATGGACTAGATTTTAATAAGTCTATTGTATAGGCATTACTTGGATTATTGAAAACTTCTTCTACATTACCTTCTTCTAAAATTTCTCCAGATTTCATTACAATTACTCTATCAGCTAAGTCTCTTACAACTGGTAAATCATGGGCTATAAATATGTATGAAAGTGAAAATTTATTTCTTAGATCTTTTAATAATTTTATTATCTGTGCTTGAATGGATACATCAAGCGCAGAAACAGCTTCGTCATATATGATTATTTCTGGATTGAGAGCCAATGCTCTAGCTATAGCTATTCTTTGTCTTTGACCACCTGAAAATTCATGAGGATATTTTTTTGAATCACTTGGCTGTAGCCCTACACTATATAATAATTCAAATATCCTTGCCTGATGAAGTTTTTTATCAAGAAAATCAGCATGAATTATCCAAGGTTCTGAAATAATATCAAACACATTCATAGTTGGATTAAGAGATGCATATGGGTCTTGAAATACAATTTGAACTTTTCTTCTGAAATTAAATAATTCTTTTTTATCAAAATCAAAAATATTACGTCCATGATATAGAATACTACCATTTGAAGGCTGAATTAATCTTAATATTAGGTTAGAAATTGTAGTTTTACCAGACCCAGATTCACCAACAATTCCAATGATCTCATCACGAAAAAGATTAAAATTTACATTATCACAAGCTATAGTGTCATATGACTTAGAAATATTTTTAACTTCTAATATTGGTTTAGTTTCGATATTATCATTCCTTTTGTGTTTTTGATTAAATTTAACAGGAATAGAGTTCATCAATTCTTTTGTATACTTATGTTTTGGTTTTATAAATACATCTTTCAAAGTACCTTTTTCTACTATTTTACCATTCTTTAGTACAATTACTTTATCTGCCACTTCTGCAGCAATACCTAGGTCGTGTGTAATAAGTATTAAACCCATATTTCTTTCATCTCGAAGTTCAGCTAACAATTCTAATATTTTTGCCTGAATTGTTACATCAAGTGCTGTTGTAGGCTCGTCAGCAATAATTATATCTGGTTCTAAGGCAAGAGCCATTGCAATCATGACCCTCTGCCGTTGACCTCCAGAAAATTGATGCGGATAATCTTTTGCTCTTTTATGAGGGTTGGGTATTTTTACTCTATCTAATAACTTGACTGCTTTGTCCCAGCTTTCTTTTTTTGTATAATTTTTATGAACCTCAAAACATTCTGCTATTTGTGCTCCTACAGTAAAAACTGGATTAAGATGAGATAATGTATCTTGAAAAATTATAGCAATTTTGTTTCCCATTAATTCTCTTCTATCAGTCTCTGAAAGTTTTAATATATCTTTTTTATTTAAAAAAATTTCTCCACTTTTAATTCTGCCAGGTGGACACGTTAAAATACCCATAATAACAGAAGCAGTTACGCTTTTCCCAGAACCACTTTCTCCAATTATTGCTAACGTCTGCCCCTTATTTAGTTCAAAATCTATACCCTGGACTGCATTTATAGATCCTTCTACAGTATCGAAAGAAACTGCTAAATTAGAAACCTTCAATAATGAGTTTACATTATTACTCATTATTATCTCCGATATTTTCTAAACGCCATCTCTGCCTAGGATCTAATACAATTCTTAACCAGGAAGATAATAAATTTAGTGATAAGGCAACCAACATTATTATTAATCCTGGGAAAAAAGCCAGCCACCAAGCCAATTGGAGATAATTTCTACCCTGAGCTACCATTAGGCCCCATGTAACTTCTGGAGGTTGTATTCCAACACCAAGAAAACTTAAAGCAGATTCACCTAACATAACAAAAGCAAAATCCAATGTAGCTATAGTTATCAAAGTTGGAATTGTTAATGGCGCTATGTGTTTGAAAATAATTCTTGAATTTGAGGCTCCCATAGATATTGCAGCTGAAACAAACAATCTCTCTCTTATTTCCAGAACCTCTGCCCTTGCTGTCCTCATGTATATGGGCATTCTTGTGAATGCGAGAACCAGAACTAAATTTAATAACCCTGGATCAAACATATATAATACGATTACAGCTAGTAAAAGTGATGGAAAACTCATAATAATGTCGGCTATTCTCATTATTAAGTTTCCAGTTTTACCTCCGAAATAGCCTGAAATTAACCCTAAGGCACCTCCCAAAGTCATAGATAATATAACAGCACTACCAGCTATAAACATAGTATTTTGAGTAGCAATTATTAGTCTAGCAATCATACTTCTACCAAGGGCATCTGCACCAAAAAAATACATAAAATTGTGATCAAAAGAAAAGGGTTCTAAATTCCTAAGTGTTAAGTTCATTTTTGTATAAGAATCATTAATTAAAGAGGGTCCAAATAAAGCTAAAAAAACCATAAAAGTTAAAAAAATAATTGAAATCAATGCTAATTTATCATTGAGAAACATTGAAAAGATCTGTTTAAATTTATTGTAAAATACTTTTTTTTGTAAAATTAATTGCATGCTATTTATGCCTTATTCTTGGATCAAGAATTGCGTAAGCAATATCAATAATAATATTAATTGATAAAATAACTATAGCAGTTATTAAAATGGAAGCTTGGACTACTGCAAAATCTCTTTGCATAATAGAATCGATCATTAATTTACCTATTCCAGGCCATCCAAATATCGTCTCAACAATAACAGCTCCATTGGCAATTGCAGCAGCTTGATCACCTGCAACAGTAATAACAGGCAACAATCCATTTCGAAGTGCGTGCTTAAAAATAACTTTTTTTTCTTTAACACCTTTAGCTCTTGCTGTTTTAACAAAGTCTGAGCTAAGAGCAGTAATCATTGACCCTCTTACAACCTGCACCAAAAGACCTAAGGGTCTTATAACTAAAATGCCAATTGGCATTATCCAATATGGTAATCCTCCTATTCCAGATGTTGGCAACCATCCAAGAGAAACAGAAAAAACCAAAATTGCTGTTATTGCTATCCAAAAATCTGGTGCACTTGCAGCAGTAAGTGAAACCATTCTTGAAATCCTATCAAAAAGACCATTAGGTTTATATGCGGCTAATGAACCAATTATTATAGCACCTAATAAGGCAATGGTCATTGCTACAGCAGCTAATGATAGAGTAACTGGAATAGCTTCTAAAACGATATCAATTGCAGGTCTTTCTTTTCTTAATGAATAACCAAGATCACCCTCTGACAAATCTTCTAAAAATCTGCCAAATTGAATATAAATAGGATCATTAAAACCATGTTTTTCAGAAAATTCTTTTCTCACTTCTACGGGTGCATCAATAGGTAAATATAAATGTCCTGGATCACCAGTAAGACGAGCAAGAAAAAAAACCATTACAAAAAGTCCGGTAATGGCCAACAAACTTGATAATATTCGTTTAGATAAATATTTTCTCATATAAAAACATTAAATTAGATTTTAAATTCCAACCAGAATTTTATCTGGTTGGAATAATATTTTTGAGTTTAATTAAATTTTACTTGAGAAATCTGAATTTCACTATTTGTTGAAATAGTTGGAGTAAATTTAATTCTAGGGTTTACACGTGAAAATCCTACCATATGAAACATTTGAACATCCGGAATTATTTCTTCATGTAATTTCTTTTGAGCTTTACGCCAGGTGTCTCTTCTTTTGTCACCTATTGCAGCAGTAGCTTCAGTTATCCAGTCATCTACTTGTTTATCACATGTTGTAGATTGCGCTCCTTTACACGCATACTTATTAAACATTGAGAAAACAGCGTCACCATTATTATTATCATGTTGGCTTTGTTGCAAGGCTGGACCTCTATCTTCAGCGTATGGCCTACTTAAAAAATTCAACCAACCAGCAGTTTCCATCATTTTAATTTTAATATTAAAGCCGACTTCAGTAAGCATAGCATGCATAGCTTCCATTGCTTCTGTAGAATTAGGATAAATTCCAAGCCTTCCAATCAAAACAATTTCTTTATCAACTGGAACACCATCTGCTTTAGCTGCCTTTACTAATTTTTTAGCTTCAGCTGGATTATATGGCCAAGGTTTTAAAGTTGGATTATGACCATTAATACTTGGCACAACAATCTGGGTCATCTTTACAACACCTTCTGGAAAAATAGTACCAGTAAGACCGTCCAAATCAATAGCTAAATTCATTGCCTTTCTAACCCTAATATCATTCAATGGAGCCCTAGTCATATCAATCCTTAACCTAGAAGTTTCTGAGTTAAAGTAACTAAAGTCCATCTTTGGGTCATTCGCATCTTGAACGCCAATGCTGGCTGCAATATCAGCTTCGCCAGTTTTGACCATTGCAGCTCGGACTGCAGATTCATTTCTCCACACATATGTTGCGTTTTCAACCTCTGGTTTATCACCCCAATATCCATCAAATCTTTTTAAAGTTACAGATTGACCTGGTGTCCAGGTATTAAAAAGATATGGACCTGTGCCTTTAGGATCACGCACACCTTTAGCTTCTTGAGTATTTGGACTTACCACTGTCATTGTACCCATCATAGCTGGCATTATAGGTTGGGGTGTTTCTGTTTTAATAGAAATAGTATGACTTCCTATTGCAGTCGGTGTTAATTTTATGTTACCAAAAAACTTAGTTCTAATCTCACAATCATAATTAGGATTTAAAGCACGATTTATAGACTTCACAACAGCTTTAGCGTTAAGATCTTCACCATCATGAAATTTAATCCCTTTACGAATATTAAATTCCCAAGTGAGATTATCTGTCTGTTTCCAAGAAGTAGCTAATCTAGGAGTTACCGAACCATCAGCTGGATTTATTTCCGTAAGGGTCTCAGTTACATTTTGTTTAACAATTTTTCCAACTACTGATCGGGTTGCTTCACAAGGATCAACAATATCTGGCTCTTCAGCTATTACAATTGTTATATCTTTTCCAGCAGAGTAAGCCGGAGAAAGTAAGCTACCAAATGCCAAAATAGCGGCAGATGAAATAGCAAGTGATAAACTTTTAATTTTCATAATTTATTTCCTCCCAAAGTTTATTTATTAAAGTTAAATTTTAAAATTTTCCTCCTTTCTTGACATAATTAAAGTTACATTTTTAAATTAAATACTCTTTCTAATTTTTGAAGAGTTTTTAAATGCTTGGGTTTTGGCTCGTCACCAAAACTATATGGCCAATTCGTGTAAGAAACTTCTCCGACATAAATACTTCCTTTAGTATCAACTGCTAAACCGTGTGGAGCTAAAAATTGACCTAGTTCAAAACCTGGACCGTTTTCACCTCCTAAGCGGGTGATTAAATTTCCATTATTGTCTAGAATGCTCAGCCTAGGACCTAAATTTTGATATTTTCTATTTACTAAAAGACCAGGACCAAGCTCTCCTACAATACAAACTGGACATTTTCCTCTAGGCATAAATAAACCACAAGGTCGATGAAGATTATTCCATTGGGTTTCATATTTACCGTCAGTATTAAAGACCTGAATTCTATGATTTTCTCTGTCAGCCACATAAATCCAGCCATCATCATCTGCAACAATATTGTGAACTAGATTAAATTGACCTGGACCTGAACCAGGTTCACCAAAGGTTTTGATTAATTTTCCATCTGGTGAATATTTATGAACACATGCATTTCCATAACCATCAGATACAAATATATTATTATCTGGACATAACGCAGTGTGTGTACATCTATGAAATGGTAAGTTTGACATGAATTCAGCAGGATTTCCTGGAACACCAATTTGAAAAATTAATTTGCCTTCAGGACTAATTTTTTTAACCGTATGGTCACCATCATCAGTACAATATATATAATCGTCTGGACCGATATGAATACCATGAGGTCTAGAAAAAAGATCATCTCCCCAAGACCTAAGGTAGTTACCGTCAATATCAAAAATAATCATTGGATGTTGTCCGCGACTAAATACAAAAACCTCATCTTTGCTATTTACAGCAACACCAGCAACATCCATAAAAGACCAATTCTCTGGAAGTTTGGCCCAATTATCTACAACTTTATATCTATATTCTCCATCACCTAGAAATACTGACAAGATAATACCTCCACATAAAATTATCATGTTAAAGAAAAGAATTGTCTATATTTAAATATTGGTTATTGATACTATAATTGTATCAAAATCATTTTTTATTATTTGAAGCTAAATTAGATATTAAAAAACTGGAAAAGAATATAATCAAAGCACCTAACAGAGTTGATGCACTTGGAATTTCATCAAAAAAAATAAAAGCAAGAGTAGATATTATAGGCAATCTTAGAAAATCGAAAGGAGCTAAATAACTTATATCAACCATTGACATAGCTTTTGTAATAAAAATCATATTTAGAACCCCAATCAACCCTTGTATTGTTAAAAGTATAAACATTTCAAATGAGGGAGTAGTCCAAAAAAATAAAGCAGGAATAAATGCTAGAGGAACTGTGCATAAAAGATTCCATACTGTAAGAGTATCAGGTTTATCTTTATCAGACATTTTTTTTAAAATTAATTGTATGCATGCACTTAAAATAGCCCCTATTAAAGCCCAATATAATGCAGTAGGAATATAATCAAACCCAGGCTTTAAAATTACTAATATGCCAATAAAACCAAATAATGAAAAAATTATGTGATTTTTTGCTGGTATCTCATTTAAGAATAAAATTGAGCCAAGGATAATAAGAAGTGGAGTGACAAAAGAGATAGATACAACGTCTGAAAGTGAAGCAGACTTAAAGGCAAGAAAAAAAGACGTTAAAGCTAATATTTTTAGGAAAGCTCTAACAATATGGAGATATTGATAAGAGGATATAAAAACACTTTTATCTCTCAGAAAAATTGGAATGATGATTATTAAGCCAAATAGACTTCTATAAAAAACAATTAAAAATGGGTGAAGATCAGACGATAATATCCTCACAACAATGCCGTCAATGGCTCCTAAAAAAGAAACACATATTGCTAATATTGTTGTGATGAATATTGATGATGTTTTCATTTATTTTATTAAAAATTTTAACATTTATTATTACTAGCATAATAAAAATTATCAATTAATTTGACTTAAATTTGATAGTTTTTTAGTATCAATTATTATGGTTTTATTTTTATGAATACTTCGATTTCTATAGAACAATTAAAGTGTTTTGTAGCTGTTTCTAAAGAATTAAACTTTAGGAAAGCAGCTAAAGTTTTAAATATGTCTCAACCACCAGTAACCCGGCACATTATAAACTTAGAGTATAATCTTAAAACAAAATTATTTGAACGAAATAGCCGTTCAGTAAAGTTAACGAAAGATGGTACACTATTTCTAACACATGCTACGGAAATTCTTTCAAGAATTGAAGACGCTTCAAAAGTCATAATGAGTAGTAAAAATAATTTGGGTGGTACTATTACTCTAGGTTTTGTACCATCTATGGCTAATGATATTTTACCTTTAATTGCAACTCAGCTGTGTAGAAAACTTCCACTAATTAAAGTAATTTTTAAGGAGTATATGAGCTATGAACAGGTTCCAGCACTAAACGCAGGTAATCTTGATATTGGTTTAACTAGATTACCTAAAGATCTAAATTCTTTTAATTATTCAAGGGTTGTAAGTGAACCATATTTTTTAGCGGTAAATGTAAATAATCCATTATCAATTCAAAAGAAGTTAACAATAAATGATCTCCATAATATTGATTTTATTATGTATGATGCGGTTGTTGGAAGATATAGCTTTGAGCTACTATCTTCTTTATTTTTAAACAGTGGAGTAAAACCTAATTTTGTACAATATGTTAGTCAACCAAGTGTTTTTTTAGGACTTGTAAAGGCTTCTTTAGGTGTTGCTTTATTAGCAAGCTCTTCAAGACAAAACTCTCAAGATAATGTAATTTTCAAAGAAATAAAATTGCCAGAATGGGTCCGGGCGGATGTATATTTAGCAACAAAAAAAGAGCCAAAAAATAAATTAATTCCAGAAGTTTATAATTGTATTATGGAAGCTTTGTATAAAGATCAAAAAATTTAGTACAAAACTGAGAGTTGTAATTATTTATTAATAATAGAATAATATACATAATTTTAATTTATTATGAAATCACTTATGAAATCTATACTTATCACAGGGGCAGCATCAGGAATAGGAGCCGCCACTGTAAAAAAAACAGCATCTAAAAATATATCCTTTACTTTAACAACTAAATCAAATGAGCAGGGTTTACGATTAATTTCAAAGTATGCAAAAAAAAAAGGTGCTAGCGTAAGTTATTTATGTGGAGATTTAGCTAATAAAAAATTTCTAGAAAATTTAGTAAATTTAGCTAGGAAAGAAACAGGTAATATAGACCAATTTATTGCAAATGCTGGCTATGCTAATAAACAAAAATTTGGTGAATTTAATAATGATGAAATCAATCAATCTATTCAAACAATGGCAACATCTTTTTCAACAATAATAAATTTATGTATCGAAGATTTTAAAAGATCTAATAATGGAAGAATTATAACTATAAGCTCATTTGTGAATAAAAATATTGGATTAAACGATAATATTTTTCCTGTAACAGCTGCTGCAAAAGGAGCTCTTGAGGGACTAACAAAAACTTTGGCATTTCAACTCGCTAAGCATGATGTAACAGTCAATTCAATATCTCCAGGATATACGCAAAAGGATGGAAGTCATTCTGCATTATCGTCATTAGAATGGGACCAAATAATAAGCAAAATCCCAATTTCCAGACTTGCTAAACCTGAGGAAGTTGCTAATTTAGTCGCATTTTTATTATCAAAAAAAGCTTCATATATTACAGGACAAATAATAAATATTGATGGTGGCTTGTCACTTATTTAAAATTATAAACTAAATCTTTTAGGAGAGAATGGGTCAGCATTGATACTAGTCTTCTTATTTTGTATCATTTCACTTATAATTACTGCAGACCCTGCTGAAGTAGATAATCCAATGTGATTATGACCAAAGTTAAACCATAAATTTTTATGCTTAGGCGCTTTACCAATCATAGGCAAACTGTCAATAATAGTTGGTCTTGATCCTAACCAAGGTTTATCAATTAATTTCTTATTTAAGGGAATAATTTTGCGTAATTTTTGAATTGATTCATTTATTTGAATTTCGTTTTCAATGGCATCTAAAAAAGTTAATTCTACTCCTGAGGTAACTCTTACTTCACTACCATTTGAGCTATAAACAAATCCTCCTTCTACATCATGGATTGCTGGATTTATTAAAATTTTTTTCTTTGTGGAAAAATGATGATGATATCCCCTTTCCCAAGCTAATGGAATATTATAACCTAGATTTAAAAGTATATTTTTAGACCAAGGCCCAGTCGAGACAACAACTTGATCAAAATAAGATTTATTTTTATCAGATAAAACAAACCATTTATTTTCCACATATATTAAATCTTTACAGGATTCCTGAACAAACTTACCACCAGAGTTTATAAAATAATCAAAGTATTTTTGGGATAATTTTAATGGAGATTTAACCCTTACTGAATTTTTAAATAAAATACCTTTAAAAAATTTCACTTCTAAATCTGGGAACTGTTTTTCAATTTGCATTGTATTTAGGATTGTATATTTAGCTTTATGTTTATTCAAAATTTCAAGTTCAAGAGAATAATTTTTATAACTCTCAGTTGTTTTGAAAAGTTTTAACCAACCAGGTTTTGAGATAATATTGTTTGAATTAGTTATTTTAATTAATTTTTGATGAGTGTTTAATGACAAAACTTGTAACTCTCTTAATGCCTTAGCAGCAAATTTCATATGGTTTTTATGACTAAAAGTTAAAAAATGGAGAACCCATATTAATCTTGAAAAAACAAAAGATTTAGAATACCTAAATGATGTATGATTTTTAAAGATTAATTGAAATAATGATTTTAATAATAGAGGGTTATTTATAATCATCAACGAAGAATCTGTTATAACTCCTGCATTGCCGTACGAAGTTTGAGAACCTGGTTCGTTAGGATCCATTAGAGTAACAGAATATCCTTTTTTAATTAATTCAATACTAGTACAAATTCCAACGATGCCTGCCCCAATAATTAAAATATTTTTCATACACCTAGTACATCTTGTTTGGTTAAAATATGTTGGCAACAATAATAATTTATTTTGATATTTATTTTAACATTTATGGAATTTTCAACAACAAAACTCTCAACCGCTTTTCTTAATGCTGAATAATTTAGACCCTCTATAATAATTGCCTGAGATACAACTTGGTCATCCAATCCTTGAGAAGACCTGTATTTTTTTTCTTCTGTCTTCATTTGTCCAAAAGTATTATCTCCTAATAGAACGTGCATACCAGTGACACCAACTAATTTTATTATTTCAGGAATAGACAGCTTTAATTTTTCAACATTTAATTTATTATCAATATCAGGGTCTAAAAATCTTATAGTTGCTAAAAAACTTGAAAAACCTCTAGATTTACTGGCAATTACGCTACAAATTGTTCTTGATGGTGATATATAAGAAGACAAAATTTCTTTTGTCCATTTTGTAGGATTATTAAGTTTTTCTAAATAGTTTTTGGAGACAAATATTTCCTTTTTTTCCGCTTCATACATCATGAAATACTTGTCTTCTATATGAGTGCCAGGCTCTCCTTGGGCTCTAAAACCTCTCAAAAATCCAGGTAACGAAATTCTTTCTGGCATATGCTCCATACTATGCCATTGATTATAATCAATCTCCTTTTCTTCAAGAACACCACCCCAATTTACTAATACAGAAGTCCCTATTAAACTCATTAAGTTAAATCCTTATTTATTTAAATCATATTGAATATATTAATTTTTAAAATATAGACAAAAATTACTTCTTTTTGGATTTTTTTCTTTTTTCTTTCAATTTATTTTTCTTCGCATTTCTTTTCAGTTCTGATTTACCCTTTGTATTAGATAGTTTTGAAGACTTATATTTTTTACTTTCAAATTGATTGAAGTTTTTCTTATTATCGCTTGATTTATTACCAACTTCTTCATTAAACCCAATTAAATTTTCAGGATTTAAGAGGTGGCTCTTTATAACCTCTAATTTTAGATTTATTAGTTTTTCAATTCTAAATAATTTAAGTCGCTCACTTGGCTCACAAAATGTAATAGCTATTCCTGAAGCTCCAGCTCTTGCTGTCCTTCCAATTCTATGGACATAATCTTCAGGAGTTGATGGTATGTCAAAATTTACAATGTGAGATATAGATTCTATATCTATACCTCTGGCAACAATATCTGTTGCAATTAAAACTTTAATTTCACCATCTTTAAAAGAATTTAAAGCTCTTTGACGAGCAACTTGTGATTTGTTGCTGTGAATTGCTTCGGTTAGAATACCAACGTTGATTAATTTTTGACATAATCGATTAGCTTTGTGCTTGGTTCTAGTAAAAACAATTACTGTCTCAAACACCTTGTCTTTCAATAATGTTATTAATTGAAGAACTTTGTCTTGAGGCTCTATAACTATGACCGATTGGGATATTCTTTCAACTGGAGTTAACGTTGACTTAACTTTTACTTTCACTGGTGACTGCAAAATAGTTTCAGAGAATTTAATTACGGATTCAGGCATTGTAGCTGAGAAAAATAGAGTTTGTTTTTGCTTTGGTAGTAGTTTTGTTACTTTTTCAACATCTTTAATAAATCCCATATCCAACATTCTATCTGCTTCATCTAAGACAAAGAATTGTATTTTGTTTAGTGAACAGACACCTTGATTAATAAGATCAAGCAATCTTCCCGGTGTAGCTACTATTATATCTATCCCACGTGCTAAAGTTTTGACTTGAGGACCTTCTTTAACACCTCCAAAAATAACAGTGTGTTTTATAGCAATATACTGACCATATTTTCTTATTGCTTCATTTATTTGTATTGCAAGTTCTCTTGTTGGAGCCAAAATTAAAGCTCTTGGATCTCTTTTTTTTTCGGTTGATTGTTTAGCATTAAGTTTTTGTAAAATTGGTAATGTAAAAGCAGCCGTTTTTCCTGTTCCAGTCTGAGCCATACCCATTAAATCTAGCCCTTTTAGTACAAAAGGAATTGTTTCTTTCTGAATAGGTGTTGGTGAAACATACCCCCCTTCTTTCAAAGCTTTTAAAAATGGGGCTTTTATATTTAAGTCTTCAAATCTATAATTTTTCAAACCTATTTCTCTTTAAAAAAATTTTTTTAGCTTGATAACATTTAGGTAATATATCTAATGTTATATATCTAAATAAGAACAAAGCAATGTATCAATTATTTGTATAAATTGATGGAGAGATAGATGCGTATAATAGGGATAATTATTATTATTGGAATGGTTGGAGGTGCTATTGTATCAATAGATCATACTAAGTTTTTAGACTTACCTTCAATGCTGATTGTTTTAGGAGGCGCTTTAGGTTATGTGTTAGCTAAAGGCAAATCAAAGCATTTTATTAAGAATTTCGGTGACGGATCAGTGTATATGGGTTGGATTGGATTAATAATAGGTTTTATTATGATTGGCAATCACCACGCTGAATCAGAAAAAATAGGACCTGCAATTTCAGTAGCGTTTCTTCCAATTTTTTATGGATATTTTATAAAATTAATTTCAACAGGATTAGAAAGTATTGGCGACGATTGACTTTATTTTATTTAATCTACTTCCTCTTCAAGTTTAGTCCATTAAGTTGTGCCCGCAAATAAGATACATTTGTAGCTAAACCTGGTAAAAGCCATTGAAACAAAGAAACCACTTCTTTAATTTCTTCATATTGATTTGTATTTTTACAAGCTACTATAAGTTTTGCAGATGTTAAACTAGCTGGGTTAGGTAAACTTAAAGCTTTTTTAATTGCAAAATCATGAACTAAAGAAACCTGTTGTTCATATAAAGTTGTTTGAATTTTATTTTTAAGGTCAGTCCAAGCATAATTAAAATAAGTAGGCCATCTAGCAAACGCTCTATAATCAGTATTTAAAAATGGCAAATTAATGGTAGTCTTGATTGACTCAAAAGTATTAAAAGTTTCTTTATCAACATGATGTTGCTCCAATAAAATCAATTTTTTTTCTTTTGATGGGCCATGCCATTCTTTAAATTTATTATAATTTAATTTCATGCTTATTTCATTTCCCTCTAAAAGCAATCTGGCAATAGAGGCTATAATTATATATGGCATATTACCATGAGAAAAAATTTCATTTATTTCTAAAATACTTTCAATCTCTTGCTTAGCGTAACCCTTTGTTTCTAATTCATTTAAAATAAGTTTAGGTTCTAATTCTTTTACTAATTCTTCAGTGAAATCCCTCAACTCTCTACAAGCAAATACAAATTCTTGAGAAGAGACAATTTCTTTGATGCCATTCCAAAGGGTTTTAAAGAATAAGGGATAATGAGCAAATGCCATTGTTACCACACCCATCCAAGGAACTTGAAGATGTTGTTTTATTTCATTATAAATTTGTTTTAATTCTTCATCTGCTAAATACTCAGGTATTGGGAATACAGATGGTATAGGTGAGGGTTTGTATCGTTTAATATTTATTTTCATAATTTAATTACAAAATTTATTTATTCTATGATTAATTTCTCTAAAGTATGCTTTTTAATGTAATTCCAATCATATGAAACACCTAAACCTGGTTTATCTGATACTTTTATATTTCCGTTTTGATCTATACAATCAATTTCATCCGAATATCCTTCTAAATATATTGGTAGTGACCATGCGTTTTTACAATTTGGATGAACAAGATTCACCTCATAAAAGTTGGAATTTCTTACTGCTGAAATTAAATGTCTCATAGCTGGTCCGCATGAATGAATTTCACAATCAATACCCAATCCTTCCGAGGCTATAGCTAGCTTGTGAGATCCTGTTATACCACCATCATAGTCAGGATCTGCTCTTGAAAAAAAAGAAGCTCCATTTACTAACATATCAGTTGATGTTTCAAAATTTCTCATATGTTCACCAACTAAAATCGGAGTAGATAATTTTTTTGATAAAACTTCATTTCCGTTAATTGATACACCTCCATCTTTGTATGGATCCTCATACCAATATAAGTTATGTTCATCACATACTTTACCAACCTCAAGGGCATCTGTGAGAGTTTTTAAGTGACATGCAGCGTCATACATAACTTTCATTCTTCCATCTACTCGTTTAGCTACCGCTCTAATCATATTTGCTTCTTCTTCAACATCACCATTTGTCCAGCCATGCATTTTAAAAGCTTTATAGCCAAGTTCATAACACTCTTCTGCAAAATCAGCGTATGCTTCAGGTGATGAAAGACCACTTTTTTCGCGATCGCCACTCATTGTGCTAGCGTATGCACTAATTGTTTTTGTATTTCCACCAAGAAAATCTGAAATAGAAATATTTAAGTGTTTGCAGATCAAATCATGTATAGCTATGTCTATTGCTCCAATTCCTACCTCACCAATATGCTTTGTTAGACCTCTTAATTGTCTATATATATTATCTCTGAAAAATGGATTCTTATCTAAAATATAATAAGAAAGAGCTTCTGTGGCAGACATTATTACTTTTGCACGCCCCCTTGGTGGAATATATTCGCCTACATTACCTAAATTATCAAAGATTTTAATTCCAAATCGAATATGTTTACCTTTTTGACCAGGTGAATATTTAATACCAATGCCCCCTCTATCCTCTAAAATATTTAATAATTCTATTTCAAAAAGGGTTAATTCTACCTTTTTAATTTTTATGTTTTGTTTCATTTTAAATATCCGAGTTTAAATAAAGCTAATATGCTATTTTTTTTATAAATAGATCTAATATCTCTACCTTACTAAAACCAAACTCACTTAATATTTCTTCAGTATTTTCCCCAATTTCTGGAGGCGAAGATAAATTTTCGATACTATTTTCCTTGATTTTGAAACTTAATGATGGGACGAGATATTTTTTATTAGTTTTTTTTAAATTAGTATGAATCCAGTTTTCTCTTTGTTTAAAATGACTTTCTGAAACTACTTGCTGAAAGTCTCTCACCTTAGCTGCTGGTACATGATTATAATTTAATTTAGTTTCCCATTTGTCCGCAGTATCAGATTGAATTGCTGATGCTATACGTTTTTTCAACAGATTTTTATTTTTTACTCTATATTTAAGATCAAACCACTTAGAATTTTCTTCCATATTTTTTCCAAAAAGAGTTTCACACATCATTTCAAATTGTTTTTGAGTATTTGCAGCTATTGACAATAGGCTCCCGCAAGATGCTTCAAAACAACCTGATGAGGGACTTCCTGACCAAGCTTCATTCCCATTAGGTTTAAGTTTAATATTTGAATTTAAAGTAGTTGAAACTAAACTCGACATTAAGAATAGAGAAGTATCGTACATGCTGATATCTAACCATTTAGCTGACTTATCTTTACGTAAATTTGCTATTGCGGCAGTCACTGCAAAAGCAGAGTTTAGACCGGTAGCATAGTCAATATAAGGTGCTCCAACTTTAAGAGGGCCCGAAATTTCAGTGCCAGTTGTAGACATTATACCAGAAGAGGCTTGTACAACATGATCGTAAGCAGATCTATTGCCAAGGTCACCATTTTGACCATATGCAGAAATTGAACATAGAATAATACTTGGATTAATTTTTTTTAGATTATCAAAAGAGAAGCCCAACTTTTTAAATTTACCAGGAGTCATGTTTTCCATAACAACATCTGACTGTCTAACAAATTCATTAAATGTTGATTTACCAATTTTATTTTTTAAATCTAAACGTATTGAACGTTTATTTCCATTTTGTACGATGAAACTACTACCCATTAAATCATCAGAAAGTTCTTTATCATCACCACCCATTCTTGCCCAATCACCTAAGTTAGGATTTTCAATTTTAATTACATTTGCACCAAGTAAGCTTAATTGATAAGACCCATAGGGGCCTGCCAAAACCTGGGTTAAGTCTAAAATCGTAATGTCTTTTAAAGGTTTAAACATGCAGTTTTTATTTTATAAAAAATTTATAATGAGAGATAAGAGGGAATATTAATTCCCTCTTATTAAATTTATTTGGACATAAATTTTGCTTTAATATCAGCGTATTGTCCCATACCGTCATCATGAAGAGCTCTAAACTCTTTTCCAGTCAACCATACTGGTGAAAAACCAAAATTATTACCAAATTTAGTAAATTTTTCACTTTTAGCTGCTTTTTCCATAATTTGAGATAATTTTTCCATGACAGCTTTTGGTGTTCCTTTAGGAGCATATAAACCCCTAGTTACTCCTATTTCTGCTGGTATATTCAAATCTTTTAGAGTTTTCATATTTTTTGCTGGTGGATAAGTAATGTTTTGAAGAGAACCTCCAGTTCCAATAACGTCTAAAATTCCTTCTTTCACTGCAGCCAAGGCAACGGGAGCATGAATTATACAAATATCTATTTCATTTCCCAAAACTGCTTTTTTTAGATTTGCTCCTCCTCCAAAAGCTACTATCCTAAACTTTGCTCCTGCGTATCCGTTTATAGCATGAGCCATAACGTCATGAGCATTGTATTTTGCTGCAACCCCAGCTATTAATTCACCAGGTCTCTTTTTAGACTTCTCTATAGCATCTGAAAGAGATGTATAACCTCGTTTTTTGTTAGCTAAAACATAAGTCGGGGTGGTATACATTCCGCCCACATACTCAAAACTATCTGCTGTAAAAGGCATTTTTTTAAATGTATTCAATCCAATAATAGTATCAGTTCCGTTTAAAAGTAGAGTGTAACCATCATTTTTAGATTGCTGCACTTGAATGACACCTTTGGAACCTGCGCCACCAACTACATTTGAAATTACTACATCGACACCAGCTGCATCAGCAAATGCACCGACAAAACCTCTTGCTATTGTGTCAGTACCACCTCCAGCTTTCCATGGAACAATAAGTCTTATTGTTTTATCAGGAAAACCTGCAAATGATGTTTGCATCATAATTCCGATAGTTGCTAAAAATATAATTAAAAATCTCATTTTATACCTCCTAATAAAAGTTAGATTTTTGCCATTGATTGGCGTTTTATCCCTTGCCTTATTTCGTTAATTACAAGGAAAACAATTATGGCAAGAAAGATAATTCTTGGCCAAGTTGATAAAAATGTAGTCCAGTCTCCCCCAGACAGCATTAATGCGGTACGTGTATTAAACTCAATAATTGGGCCCAAAATAACCCCTAATACTATCGTCACAACAGGAAAGCCTCTTTCTTCCATTATGAAACCAAATACGCCAAGAAATATAGCTGCGAAAACTGGAAAAATAGTCCCATAACTAGCGAAAGCACCTAAAGATGCGAAAATCATTACAAATGGAAATAGCAAAGATCTATGTTGCCTTAAAACGTATACAAAAAACCTAATTGCTCCCATAGCAATTAAAAACATAAAAATTCCTGCTAACAAAAGTCCTGCTAACATTCCATATACTACATCTCCACCTGTTTTCATAAGTGTTACGCCAGGTTGTAATCCATGAAGATAAAGAGCACCGATCATAATAGCTGTTGAGGCATCTCCAGGTATTCCAAGTGTCAACATTGGTACCATCGCACCTCCAGTAGTTCCATTATTAGCCGTTTCAGGAGCTATTACGCCATCAGGATTACCTATTCCAAATTCTTCTGGATATTTTGAGTTATTTTTGACTGTACCATAAGCTAACCACGTAGCTCCGTCTGCTCCCACTCCTGGCACAGCTCCAACGATAGCACCCATAAAACTTCCTGTTCCCCAAGCTTTCCATCTTGAGAAAAATTGTCTAAAGGTAGGTAATTTTATCCTAAACTTAGTCGCAACAATTTCAGCTTTACTTTTCATCAGGGCTAAGTCTGAAATAACAACCGCAAAACCAAATAAACCAACTAATGCTGCTGCAAAAGGAACTCCAGTCAATAAGTCTAGGGAGCCAAAAGTAAACCTTTCAATTGTATCAACTCTGTCCATCCCCATGCATCCAATTAAAATGCCTACGCAAACTCCAATAAAACCTTTTAACATTGAGCCTCTAGTAAAAGCAGAAACCATGACTAACCCCATAATTCCAATGAGAGCAATATCTGCATTTGATGATTTTAAAGCAATGGCAGATATTACTGGAATAAATGTGACTGCTATAATCCAACTTGATAAGCCACCAACAAAAGAGCCATATGTTGCATATCCAAGGGCTAAACCTGCCTCTCCTTTTTCTGCCATCGGGAACCCGTCAAGAGCAGTACAGGCTGAAGCAGGTGTTCCTGGAGTTCGCAAAAGTATGGCAGCAAAAGAGCCTCCTAATTTGGTGCCTACATATACACCAATCATTACTAATAATGCAGGCAAAGGATCTAAGGAATATGTCACTGGTAATAAAATAATGATTGCCATAGGAGAGCTTAATCCAGGTAAAGCGCCAACTAATAAACCAAGGAAAGTTCCTAAAAATAATAAAATTAAGTTAAGTGGTTGTAGACATTCATAAAACCCACCAATTAATCCTTCAAACATAAATATCCTTTTATAATTGTAATTTTAGAAAATATACAAAAAGCATGTATAAAAAGGCACTGCCAATTACCGAAATTATGATCATCTTAAAATAATC
>QBZS01000022.1:0-21505 GCA_003279355.1 SAR116 cluster bacterium AG-335-N04 | reverse complement strand
TCCAATTATAATCTTAATTTTTTTACATGTTTTTTTTGTAGTATACAAGGAATGATGTGTATTTTTATAGTATTCAAAGATTATTAAGAACATATATATAATAATTGGAGCTCCATTAAATGTTCAACAAATTAACGTCTAGATTTTTTGGCTCGTCCAATGATAGACAAATAAAAAAATATAGACCTATCATTGATAAAATTAACAGTTTAGAAGAAGATCTTCAAAAAATTTCTGACGATGAATTAAAACTAAAGACTACTTATTTTAAAGATTTGTTATCTAAAGAGCAAAACTTAATAAATATTTTACCCGATGCTTTTGCGAGCGTTAGAGAAGCTGCAAAAAGAACACTAAATCAAAGACATTTTGACGTTCAATTGATGGGTGGCTTAGTTCTTCATGAGGGTAAGATTGCCGAAATGAAAACTGGTGAAGGTAAAACTTTAGTTGCCACTTTAGCATGCTATTTAAATGCTTTAGAAGGAAAAGGAGTTCACGTAGTAACCGTAAATGACTATTTAGCTCAAAGAGACTCTCAATGGATGGGACAAATATATGAATTTTTAGGCATGTCTGTTGGCTGTATAGTCTCTGAAATGGATGACCATCAAAGAAGACTTGCTTATAAAGCTGATATTACATACGGAACTAATAACGAATTCGGATTTGACTATCTAAGAGATAATATGAAATATAGTTTAGATGAAATGGTTCAGAGACCATTCAATTTTGCTATTGTTGATGAAGTTGACTCCATTTTAATAGATGAGGCTAGAACACCACTGGTTATATCTGGTCAATCTGAAGATTCTTCAATTTTATATAAAACTATAGACAAGTTTATTCCATCACTTAAAGAAGATGACTATGAACTTGATGAAAAACAAAGAACTTGTAATCTCACCGATAATGGAATTGGTAATATTGAACAAGCATTAAAGTCTGAAAACTTAATTGAGGATGGAAGTCTTTTTGATGTTAAAAACGTATCTATATTGCATCACATAAATCAAGCTTTAAGAGCTCACAAGCTATTTAAAAAAAATACTCATTATATGGTTAAAAATAATAGTGTAATTATTATTGATGAATTTACTGGGCGCGCTATGGAAGGTAGACGTTTTGGCGAAGGCCAACATCAAGCAATTGAGGCTAAAGAAAAAATTACTGTTCAGCCTGAAAATCAAACTTTAGCAAGTGTAACTTTTCAAAACTATTTCAGAATGTACCCTAAATTGTCAGGAATGACAGGGACAGCTCTAACAGAAGAAGGAGAATTTTCTGAAATTTATAATTTACATGTAATAGAGGTGCCTACTAATTTAAAAATAGCACGAATAGATAGTAACGACGAAATTTATAAAACTAATCTAGAGAGAGATGATGCTGTAATTAACTTAATTGAGGAGTGTAAAAAAAATAACCAACCAGTTTTAGTAGGAACGGTATCAATCGAAAAATCTGAAATCTTGTCAAAATTGTTGAAAGCAAAAAATATTGATCATGAAGTTTTAAATGCTAAGTTTCACGAACAGGAGGCTCAAATAATTGGCTACGCTGGAATTCCAGGTTCAGTTACAATAGCAACTAATATGGCGGGTAGAGGCACAGATATTCAGTTAGGTGGAAATTTAGAAATTAGACAAGCAAAGGAGATTAAATTAGATGATTTGAACTCTGAGAAAGTTAAAAATTTAATAAACGACATTGAAGAAAAGAAAAATGTAGCTCTTAAGGCGGGTGGTTTGTATGTAATTGGTACAGAGCGTCATGAAAGTAGAAGAATTGATAACCAGCTTCGGGGTAGAACAGGTAGACAAGGTGACCCTGGAAGCTCAAAATTTCTACTGTCTCTACAAGACGATCTGATGAGAATATTTGGTTCAGACAGATTAGAGGCAATGTTAGGAAAACTTGGTTTGGAAAAAGGAGAAGCTATTGTTCACCCATGGATAAATAAGGCCGTAGAAAAAGCACAAGGTAAAGTTGAAGCTCATAATTTTGAAATTAGAAAACAATTATTAAAGTTTGATGATGTTATGAATGATCAAAGAAAAGTCATTTTTGATCAAAGAAAAGAAATAATGAGATCAGATGATATTAGTGAAATGATCTTAGATATGCGGCATGAGGTTATAGAAACGATAGTATTTAAGTCTATTCCCGAGCAAAGTTATCACGATCAATGGGACACAGAAACGTTAGCAACCGATGTTAAAAATTATTTAGGTATAACAGTCCCAATTATTAAATGGACTAAAGAAGACGGTATTATCGAAAAAGAGATTATATCACGTCTAATTGAACTATCTAATAATTTCATGGCAGAGCGTGCTGTAAAATTTGGAATTGACGTTTTTAGGCAGGCAGAAAAAACTCTATTATTACAAGTTTTAGATCAGGGCTGGAAAGAACATTTATTGATGTTAGACCAAATGAGGCAATCTATAGGTTTGAGAGCTTATGCTCAAAAGGATCCCTTAAATGAATATAAAAAAGAAGCTTTTGAGTTATTTGAAAATATGCTTGATAAATTAAGAAAAACTATTACGTCTGTATTGTCGTATATAGAAATTGAACAAGAAAATATTCAGTCAAAAGAACATAATAATGAATCTCAAACACTCCCAAGTAGCAAAAAAATACCAAGAAATTCAATATGTCCATTATGTGATTCAGGAAAAAAATACAAACATTGTTGTGGAAAATTTTAAGCATAATGATTAAATATAAATTAAAGTGTAAATCTACATATTGTACTGAACAAAATGAATTTGACGGTTGGTTTCAAAATATTGAGGCATTTGAAAAGCAAATGTCATTAGGTCTAATAAATTGTCCAATATGTGGCAGTCATAATATCATTAAATTATTGGCGACACCGAATGTAAGAAAGGCTAAATCTCAAACCACTAAAAATACTAAAAATGCAAATGATACGTTAGTCACGAACTATGAAAAGAGCGTTTTGGGAAATGAAAATTTAAAAAATGTTACAACTATCTTAAGGACTATAAAAAAAGAAATACAAAAGAACTCTACTTTTGTTGGAGATAAGTTTGTTTCTGAGGCTAGATCCATGAAAGAAGGGCAAATTAAAGAAAGACCAATTCATGGTCATGGTACAAAAAAAGAAATCCAAGAATTACGAGATGAAGGAATTGAGGTAATTAATATTCCTTGGATCCCAGATGATCACTAAGTTATAATCTTATACCAGCAGCACCATAGTTTACATCTATACTAGATGATAATCTAAAATCTCCGAATTCCTTTTTCAAGATATTTTCAATTTTGAAAGTAGGTACAAAACCTACAAAATTATCTAAGATGATATTATACTCTTCAGCTTCTGATGAAAGTTTTTCTGGTGAAATAAATTTATTTGGATCATGAGTGTTCTTTGGAATAACCTTTAAAATGTTTTCAGCAAAAAACTTTCCTAGTAATATGCCTAAAAAAGATTTATTTATTGTGGTGAATACGATCAAACCACCAGAACGGCTCAATTTAGAAATATCTGATAGGAAAATTTTCCTTTCATTTACATGTTCAATAACCTCTGATGCAATGACAATGTCAAATTTATTTAAAAATTTGTCCTTCTTATTTCTAAGGAGTTCACTTGTAGTTAAACATTTGTAATCAATTTCTAAACGACTTTTAAATGAATGCTCTTTAGCTACATTAATAGAACTTTCTGAAGCATCAATTCCAGTCACTCTTGCACCCAATCTACTTAAACGTTCAGATAATATGCCACCACCACAACCAATATCTATACATTGAATGCCTTCTAAAAATTTAGCTTCTGATTTTTTATGATTAATAATTCTACTAGCATTATTTTTAATAAATTCTATTCTTGCATTTGATAATTTATGAAGTGCAGCAAAAGGGCCAGATTTATCCCACCACTTGTTGCTTAATAAAGAAAATTGTTCTATTTCTCTTACGTCTACTGTATTAGTCATTATATGGTTTTCATGAATGTTTTAAATTATATGATTCATTTTAAAGGATAACAGAAATTTGAATATTGTGGTATTGAAATTTGGAGGAACTTCAGTTGCAGATATTCCACAAATAAAAAACATTGCACTAAAAATTAAATTAGAAGTAGAAAAGGGTAATAAGGTTATAGTTGTAGTTTCAGCTATGTCTGGAGTTACAAATAATTTAATAAATTTAGTTAAAAGCACTTCAGATATACCACCCTATTCAGAATATGATACTGTTATATCAACGGGAGAACAAATTACGTCAGCTCTATTAGCCATCGCTCTAGAAAAAATATCTATAAAAGCTCGTTCTTGGTTAGGTTGGCAAATACCAATATTTACTGATAAAACATATGGAAAATCATTAATTGAAAAAATTAAAATAGATAACATTTCAAAAGATCTAGAAGTTAATCAGGTTGCAATAGTTTCTGGTTTTCAAGGATTATCAAGTGAAAATAGGATTACTACTCTAGGAAGAGGTGGTTCAGACACAACAGCAGTTGCAATGGCAGCTTCTTTTTTTGCAGTTCGTTGCGATATTTATACAGATGTTGATGGTGTGTATACAACTGACCCTAGAATTGTCAAAAGCGCAAAGAAACTTGAGATAATTACATATGAAGAAATGTTAGAATTAGCTTCTCAGGGGGCTAAGGTTCTTCAAGCCAGGTCTGTAGCATTAGCTATGAAATATGATGTAAATTTAAGAGTTCTTAGTAGTTTTGAAGATTTACCAGGTACGTCTATTGTTAAAGAGGAAAAGAATATGGAAAAGTCTGAAATAAGTGGAATTGCTCATAGTTTGAATGAGGCTAAAATAACATTACATGGAGTTCCTGATCAACCTGGTCAGGCCGCGGATATTTTTGGAACATTAGCACAACACTCAATTAATGTAGACATGATTGTCCAGTCTTCGTCTATTAATCATGAAGTAACTGACATTACATTTACTATACCCGAAACTGATTTGATAATTGCTGAAAAAGCAATAAAAGAACTCCAAAAAGAAATATGTTTTAATAAGTTCACGAGTGACACAAATGTTGTGAAAATTTCTGTCGTAGGAAATGCAATGCGAACGCAATCTGGGATAGCTAAGACGATGTTTGAAACATTGGCTCGAAATCAAATTAATATTCATGTTATTTCTACAAGTGAAATTAAGATTTCAGTTCTTATTTCCTCAGATTATTATGAACTGGCAATGAGATCGCTACATTCTGCATTTGGTTTAGATATATGATACCAATTAAGTAAATTTTTCTAGATTTGAGCCGTTAAAACAATTGTTGATTTAAAAGGTATCTCATTATAAAATGAAATATCTTTAGGAGATTGCATGCCTGGTTTAATTGAAAAAGATAAATCAAAATTTTTATTAGATGAAGACTCTACTATTTCAGACGTGATTACTGAAGCTTTTGATAATGTCGAGCTTACTACTATAGGTAAATTGTGTCTTGATGCAAGAGTAAATAACGGTCTTACACAAGAACAGGCTAGCGCCTTACTAAAAGTAAGAGTTAAGATTATCAAAGACTTTGAAAATGGTGATCAGATTGATTTACCGGGTACAGCCTACAAAATAGGATTTGTAAGATCGTATGCACGATTGTTGAAATTAGACAGCGACCTTTTGGTTCAAGAATTCAAAGAAAGTTTAGAGGTAGACAACTTTAAGGAAGAATATAAATTTTTATCACCAGAAATTAATAATAACAAGATTTTACCAATAGGTGCTGTTGCATCTTTTTTTATTGCGCTCGTTGTTTATTCGGGTTGGTATTATACTGACAGAAATAATGCAATTAACATGTCATCTGACAATGTTTTAGATAAACAAATTGAAAAAATAATCGAAACAGATAAAAGTAGTTATGAAATTATAGAAGAGAATTTTGACCCTAAAAATTCTATTATTTCGAAGATAGAAAATGAAGTCGATGAAATTAAACAGAGTATGCTGGAAGAAAAAGTGAATATTACTGAAGTTAAAGAAAATCTTATTACAAACCCTATTAATTCTTACCCAAATAATAAAAAAATTTCTAGCTCTTCTAATGCAGTTAATACAAAAATTATTGAAACCCAAACTAATGAAATGTCAGCAAAAGCAAATGAGAGAGATCCCAGTAATGAAATGGTACTTAAAGCTATTGCCAATAGTTGGGTAGAAATTGAAGATTTAAATGGTAATATATTAATGACAAGACTTATGAGACCTGGCGAAACATATGTCGTTCCAAATATCAATGGCTTAACTTTTAATACGGGCAATGCTGGGGCATTATCTTTATCGCAAGGTGATGTGATTGTCCCAAAGCTAGGGGCTATAGGTGAAATTATTACAGCTCGACCATTAAACATAAAGGCATTTTCAAAACTGCCATTAGCTGTTGAGTAGATTTATTAAGAATAAATTTACCTAAAAAAATCTATAGGACATATCAATGAATATAAGGCCATACAGGCATATAGAACGAAGAAAATCTAGAATGATTAAGGTTGGTAATGTTTTTGTTGGTGGTGATGCTCCAATTAGTGTTCAGACAATGACTAATACTCTTACTACAGATATTAGTGCAACATTAGAACAAATTAATTTATCTGCAGACGCTGGAGCAGACATTATCAGGGTGTCATGCCCAGATAAAGAATCTACTCAAGCTCTAAAAGAAATTGTTAAATTATCCCCAATACCTATTGTGGCCGACATACATTTTCATTATTTGAGAGCAATTGAAGCAGCTGATGCCGGTGCTGCTTGTTTAAGAATTAATCCTGGTAATATAGGTAATATAAAAAAAGTCAAAGAAGTTATTAATGCTGCTAAACAAAATGAAACTTCAATAAGAATAGGTGTGAACGCCGGCTCTTTAGAAAAAAATATCTTAGAAAAATACGGTGAACCAACACCTGAAGCTCTTGTAGAGTCGGCATTAGACCATATTCGGATATTAAAAGAGCATGACTTCCATGATTATAAAATTAGTGTAAAAGCTTCAGACGTTTTTCTAGCAGTTGCAGCTTATACTCAATTAGCAGACATAGATAATTGTCCTCTGCACATAGGTATTA
Source organism: SAR116 cluster bacterium AG-335-N04 (assembly GCA_003279355.1). Lineage (GTDB taxonomy): Bacteria > Pseudomonadota > Alphaproteobacteria > Puniceispirillales > Marisalimonadaceae > Marisalimonas. The sequence continues at coordinate 14,417 of QBZS01000022.1, read as the reverse complement.
CAGAAGCAGGAAGCCTTAGAGCAGGAACAGTTAAGTCATCAATTGGTCTTGGTAATTTGTTATGGTCTGGAATAGGAGATACCATTAGGGTCTCATTGTCTGCGCATCCTTCTGAAGAAGTTAAAGTAGGTTACGAAATGTTAAAGTCATTAGGATTAAGAAGAAGGGGAGTAACCGTTATTTCTTGTCCTTCATGTGCTAGACAACAATTTGATGTTATTAAAACTGTTCAAGAAGTAGAACAAAGGCTCGAGCATATTTCTGAGTCAATCACTGTATCAATTATTGGCTGTATTGTGAATGGTCCAGGAGAAGCTAAAGAAACAGACATTGGATTGACAGGTGGTGGGAAAGGTACTCATCAAATTTATGTAAATGGCATCACGGATCACATAATTAGAAATGAAAATGTTGCTGATTATATAGTAAATTTTGTTCAAAATAAAATTGAACAGAGAAAATTAACTTAGTTAATTAATTCATATCTTATAGGATTATAATGGAAAAACTTAGAACGGTAAGAGGTGTACATGACCTTCTACCTGATGACTTACACAAACACAAAAAAGTAATAAAAGCGGGATTAAACGTCTCTAGTAAATATTGCTACTCTGAAATAGAAATACCTATATTTGAGTTTTCGGAAGTTTTTAAAAAACCACTTGGCAAATCAAGCGATATTGTAACAAAAGAGAATTACATTTTCAAAGATAGAAGTGATGATGAATTAATGTTAAGGCCGGAAGGAACTTCTGGCGTAGTAAGAGCATTTTTAAATGCTGGATTAGTTCAAGACATACCTCAAAGATTCTCTTATTTTGGTCCTATGTTTAGATATGAAAGGCCTCAGAAGGGAAGACTTAGGCAATTTAAACAGTTTGGTGTTGAATGTATTGGGATAAGTAATTCAATGGCAGACATTGAGGTAATATCTTTAGGTTTTGAATTCCTTAAGAAATTAAATGTAACAGATAACATTACTCTAAAAATTAATTCTCTTGGTGACACTGATAGTAGACTCACCTATAGAAAAGTTTTGATAAATTATTTGAATGATTATAAATTTAAACTTTCAAGAGATAGTATTAAAAGATTGTCTGAAAACCCTCTTAGAATACTTGATAGTAAAAATGAAATTGACCAAAAAATATTAATTAATGCTCCGAATGTTTTAGATTATTTGAACGAAGAATCGAAAGAAAGATTTCAAAATGTTTGTGAAGGATTAAATGTTTTAAAAATCAAATATGAAATAGATAAAAATCTTGTTAGAGGCTTAGATTATTATTGTCATACCGCTTTTGAATTTATTACAGATCAATTAGGCGCTCAAGGAACAGTTTTAGCAGGTGGGAGATATGATGGTCTGTCTAAAATGCTTGGTGGAGTAGATGTTGCTGGAGTTGGCTGGGCTGCAGGAATAGAAAGACTAGCATTGATGGTTCAAAGTGAATATATAAATAATCCAGACATAGTATTAATGGCCCAAACTGAGGTTCATAATCATCTTTTGCTTCCAATAATGAATGAATTGGTTAATCAAGATTTTAAAACTGAGATAATTTATACAGGAAATATGTCTAAAAAATTTAAAAGAGCAAACAAAATTAATGCATCATATGCAATCTTACTTGGTGAAGAAGAAGTGGCTAAAAAGGTTATTAAATTAAAAAATCTATCATCAGGCTTGGAGCAGTTAATAGATTTAAATCAAGGAATAAAAATTTTAAAAAAAACATTACATAATTAACTGGAGCAAAGTTTGAGTTTAAAAAACAATATTGATAAAATTATACAAAGAGAGGCTGAGATAGAAAGGTTGCTTGTTAATTCATTTAATTTAAAACCATCAGAACTAGTTGAATTGTCAAAGGAGTTATCTGATATCAAACCGATTACGGACCTTGCAAAAAAGAAGGATGTCATGTTGCAAGAATTATTGGATCTAAGTGAAATATTAAATGACAATGAGGCTGATGATGATATCAAAAAGGTTGCTCTTAGTGAGTTTGAGTGTTTAAAAGAAGAAATTAGTATTCTAGAAAGAAACATACAATTTGCGTTACTACCAAAAGATAAAGACGACACTCGAAACGTAATTATTGAGGTAAGGGCTGGAACTGGAGGTGATGAAGCGGGGCTTTTTGCGTCTGATCTTTTTTCGATGTATGAGAAACTATCTTTGAAGCACAAATGGAAATTTGAGGTCATGGAAGTATCTGAAACTAACGTTGGAGGTTATAAAGAGGCTCAAGCCAATATTTTAGGCAATGGAGTATTTGGAAGATTAAAGTTTGAGTCTGGTGTTCATAGAGTCCAAAGAGTACCTACTACTGAAACGAGTGGGAGAATACATACTTCTGCAGCTACAGTAGCTGTGCTTCCTGAGGCAGAAGACTTAGAAATTTCCATTGAAGAGAAGGATCTTAGAATTGACGTTTTCAGATCCAGTGGACCAGGCGGTCAATCTGTAAATACTACAGACTCAGCTGTAAGAATTACACATCTTCCTTCCGGTATAGTAGTAAGTCAACAAGACGAAAAATCTCAGCATAAAAATAGAGCGAAAGCTATGAAAATACTTCTATCTAGATTATACGAAACTGAAAGACAGAAGCAGCAAGATCAGAGATCTTCTTCTAGAAAAGATCAAGTTGGTTCAGGTGACAGGTCTGAAAGAATAAGGACTTATAATTATCCTCAAGGAAGAGTCACTGACCATAGGATTAATTTAACCTTGCATAAGTTAGATAAAGTTATTCAAGGTGAAGCTCTCGATGAATTAATTGACGCCCTCATAGTTGAAGATAGAAGCTTAAAGTTAGCATCAAATGAATAAAAAAAAAATTGATGTCTATAGTTTAATTAAACGAGAAGTTGAAAAATTAAAAAAAATAGGTAATAAAACCGCTAGCCTAGACTGCAGGTTGTTGCTTTCTCAAATTCTAAAAAAAGCTAATACAGTTTATACTCATCAAGAGGTTTATATTTCACAAAATCAAATAATAAAATTTCAAACTCTAGTTAAAAAAAGAGAAGAGGGTCAACCTGTATCAAGAATTTTAAATAGAAGAAATTTTTGGAAAAGAGAGTTTATCCTCGGTGAAGAGACTCTTGATCCAAGACCTGACACTGAAGCATTAATAGAAACGGTTCTAGAACATTTTTCTGATAGTACCCCATTATTAAAAATTTTAGATTTAGGATCTGGTTCTGGCTGTTTAGGTTTATCGTTACTAGAAGAATATGAAAATGCTTCAATAATATTTGTAGATGCATCCAAAAAGTCTCTTAATATTGTTAAGAGAAACTCGCATCAATTTAGATTAAAAGGTAGATTAAAATATATTAATCTGGACTGGCATACAGATGATTGGGATACAAAGTTATTAAATTCTACAGGTAAGATAAAGTTTGATATAATTGTAACTAACCCACCATATATACCCACCAATGAAATTAAGTTTTTGGAAACAGAAGTAAGAGAATATGATCCTATTTTAGCATTGGATGGAGGTAATGACGGTTTAGATGCTTACAGGTCTATAATCCCAAAGCTTAAAAATTTATTAAAGCCTGATGGGAAAACATTTGTTGAAATAGGCAAAGGTCAAAAAAATTTAGTATCGAAAATAGGTTTGCAGAATGGACTTCTTCCTGTTGGGTACAACAAAGATTTATCAAATGTAAACAGGGTAATTGTATTTAATATCAAATAATTTTTTTTATGCTTGGCTAAATCAAAAAAAGTTTATATAAATATTTGTTGTAAGTTAAATTCTTACTTTTAAACCTTAAATTTTGAATTATTGAGCTATTGGTTGAAAAAAGAGCTCCTAACACTTTTATATAAAGTATTGTATTAATAAAAATAAAAGCTTAAATTTTTAGGAAAAATATGAGACAGCAAAATAATGGGCGTCGTCGCCAAAACCGTGGATCTAATCGTCGAAACTTTGGCAACGGGAATTATAATGGAAACTTAAATAAAAATACTGTCATCGATAGCGCAGGACCTGATGGTCGCCAAAGAGGCTCAGTTTCTCAATTAAGTGAAAAGTATATTAGTCTTGCATCGGATGCTGCATCGTCGGATGATCGAATATTGGCAGAATCTTTTCTACAATTTGCTGATCATTATTATAGACTCCAGAAAGAAATAGAAACAAATAACGAAGCGAAAGAAACAAGAATTAAAAATGAAACACAGTTAAGTGAAGAGGCTGTTTCTGAACCTGAAACAGACAAAAATGATAAAAGGCTACCAAGGCGAAAAAGAGGTTTTCAAATTAGAGAAAACGAAATGAAAGAAGCCGAAAATAATATTGAAAACAAAGATTTTAACACAGCTAAAAAAGAAAATACAAACAGCAATAATCTATTAGTTTAGCTGTGAGGAAGTAAATATTTTTGTTTCAAAAATATTATTTATATTGAATTTTGTATTGAAAAATTTTTATAAATCACCATTTATATATTAAATAAACTCGGATAAGTGTAATAGATAACTTAATCAACCAACTTTCAGATAGGTCCAAAATTGTATTTAACTCGGCTTACAAATTAGCCGTAAAAAATAATGAAGTTTTCACTTCTAATCATGTACTATTTATTTTATTAGATGATTTAGAAAAATATATTAAAGATTTTTTAATTAAATTAAATCCAAACATTAGCTTTATTAAAAACCAAATTAGCCTACTTCTAAAAAAATATAATTTTTCAAGCCAATATGAAAAAGCTGATGAAAGTGTAATAATACTTTTAAAAACTTCTAAGAAGTTAATGAAAGAGTTTGGCGATAGAATTGTTACTCAAGAAATATTATTATTATCTTTTACAGCGATGAACGATCAGGTTCAAGGCATTTTATCAAACCATAATATTACTTTTAGTAAACTAAAAAATGAAATTAAAAAATTTAGGAAAGGCAAAAAAGCTATGAATGACAATGCTGAATCAGGTTTTGATGCATTAAATAGATTTGCAACTAACTTAACGGATAATGCAAAAAAAGGTTCATTAGATCCTGTTATAGGAAGAGATGAAGAAATAAGAAGACTCATCCAAGTTTTATCTAGAAGAACAAAAAATAATCCTGTTTTAATTGGTGAGCCGGGTGTTGGGAAGACTGCGGTCGTAGAGGGTTTGGCAATTAGAATAGGGAATGATGATGTTCCCGAAAAACTAAAAGGTAAAGAAATATTTTCCTTGGATTTAGCTGGTATTTTAGCAGGAGCAAAATTTAGAGGTGATTTTGAAGAAAGATTAAAATCTTTATTAATTGAAATAGAAAAACAAAAAAATAAAATTATATTATTTATCGACGAACTCCATTCATTAGTTGGTGCTGGGGGTATAGATGGCTCACTTGATGCTTCTAATATATTTAAACCAGCATTAGCAAGAGGAGAGTTGCATTGTGTGGGTGCAACCACCTTTGATGAATATAGGAAATATATTGAAAAAGACAAAGCTCTAGAAAGGCGTTTTCAACAAGTCTATATCGATGAACCTGATATTGAAAATTCTATCTCAATGATGAGAGGCCTAAAAGAGAGATATGAATTGTTTCACGGGATAGCTATTTCAGATAAGGCCTTGACAGCTTCAGTAAATTTATCTTCACAATATATTAATGATAGATATTTGCCAGATAAAGCTATTGATTTAATTGATGAGGCAGCAAGTCGTAAACGTATTGAAATTGATTCAAAACCAGACTCATTAGATGAAATTGATAGGAGAATCATACAATTACAAATAGAAAAAAAGGCTTTAAAAAAAGAAAATAACCAACCATCGAACGATAGAATATTAAAAGTGGAGTCAGAATTAAAAGAATTAGGAGTAATTTCTAAAGAAGAAACAGAGAAATGGAAATCAAACAAAAGAATTATAGAAGAAGACCAAGAAAGAAAAATTCAACTTGAGACATATAAAAACGAATTAGAGATAGAAAAAAGAAAGGGTAATTGGGATAGGGCTGGTGAACTCTCTTATCAAATTATACCAAATTTAGAAAAAATGATATTAGAGTCTAAAGTTTCAGACGATCTGGTAAATACAACAGTAACGGAAGATGACGTTGCTACAGTAGTGTCAAAATGGACAGGTATACCTGTAGAAAAAATGTTGGAGTTTGAACGAACAAAATTATTAAATGTTGAGATGGAATTAAAAAAATCAATAATTGGTCAAGATTATATAATTAGCGCAATTGCTAAAACAATTATTCGCTCTAGGGTAGGTATAAGCGACGGGACTAGCCCTATAGGTTCGTTCTTATTTTTAGGATCAACTGGTGTAGGTAAAACTGAAACTGCTAAAAACTTAGCAGAATTCTTATTTAATAAAAAGGATGCTCTTATAAGAATAGATATGTCTGAATATATGGAAAAGCATTCTGTTTCTAGGTTAATTGGAGCCCCTCCGGGCTATATTGGTTATGACGAAGGAGGTGTTTTAACTGAAGCAGTTAGAAGAAGACCATATAGGGTCATACTTTTTGATGAAGTAGAAAAAGCTCACGGGGATGTTTTAAATTTACTTTTACAAGTAATGGATGACGGCAGATTAACCGATAGTCATGGTAAAACTGTAGATTTCACAAATACTATTATAATTATGACGAGCAATTTAGGTGCAAAACATTTTAATACTAATGTCAATTTTAGTAAAGACAATGCAAAAGAAAAACTAATTAGACAAAAAGTAATGGATTCTGTTAAATTTAAATTTACCCCGGAATTTTTAAATAGATTAGATGAAATTTTATTTTTTTCTAAATTAGGCAAGTCCCATGTTAGTAAAATTGTAGAAATACAATTAAATCACCTAAAAAAAAGATTAATGTCAAATAATTTTTTTATTGAATGGGAAAATGAAGTTAATGATACGATCGCCCTGCTTGGATACGATCCTGAATATGGTGCAAGGCCAATTAAACGAAAAATTAGAAGTGCTGTAGAAGATGAAATAAGCAAACTCATAATTAATAACTCAGTTAAAAAAGGTGATACAATCTTAATTAGTGCTGTAGATAATATTATTCGAGTGAATGTTAAGTAAAATGTTAATTTAACTTAGAATTCTTATTAATAAGTTCATTTGTAGCGATTTTTTCATTTTGAATCGATTTCTCAAGAGCTATCTTTTGATTAAGAATTTTTAGAATGTGTTTCTTATAATCATGCATATCCTGTTTAGAAATATTTTTACCTGCAGGTAATTTTATTTTTACTGGATTAATTTGTTTATTATTCCTTAATACTTCATAGTGCAAATGTGGTCCAGTTGATCTGCCACTGCTTCCTACGTACCCTATAGTTTTACCTTGTAATACTTTTTTACCAATACGTACATTTTTATTAAATCTGGATAAATGAGCGTAAGCAGTTTTATAAGTTCCTGTGTGTCTTATTCTGATGTATCTTCCATATGATCCATTCCAGCCTACTTTTTCTACAACTCCGTCACCAGCCGCAAAAACTGGGGTTCCCAAAGGTGCAGCAAAATCAAGGCCTCTGTGCATTTTGGTATATCCTAGAATTGGATGTTTTCTATTTCCATATCCGCTCGATAATCTTGCTCCGTTAATTGGTGTTTTCATTATGGTTCTTTTAGAAGATTTACCATTCTCATCATAATATTGTGGCAACCCATATTTGTCTTCATAATTGAAGAAATTTAACTTATTTCCAGATAAATTTAAACTTACATAAGTAATCGGGTTAGTTTCGATGATTATATTTTTTAATAAATCAATTTTTTTTGCAAATATAATTTCAAAGTTATCCCCTTTTCTAATTTCTCTTTGAAAATCAACAGAAAATCCTAATAAACTTATCATTTCTAACAGTGTATTTTCTGGTACTCCTTCTTTTAAGGCCGACACATATAAGTTAGACTGAATTTTACCTTTAACTAGAATATTCTCTAATTTAGTAGGTCTCAAATAGATTTGTGAAAAGTAATTGTTATTTATATCCTGCCACACAAAAACATCTTTTGTTTTTGTATAGCTTAACTTAATTGCCCCTCCCGTAAGTTTTGAAGGGTTAGAATAATCAATAATCATTCCAACTGGCAAAGATGTAAGAATTTTTTTACCATTATAAACATCTTTAATAGCTTGTATGATTTTATTAATATTGTTATTATCAAAATTAATTCGTTTCAAAGCTGAACTTAGAGTTTCATTTTTTTTTAAAGTAGTTCTTTTTTCATTAACTACTGGTTTTCCACCCACTTTTTGTATCATATTGAAAATCGTGCCAGCTGATTCTTCAAGACTTAGAAAATTTATTGGTCTTTTAATAGGGATGCTTTGTTGGTTATCTAAATAAGGTTTAGAAAAAACAATGCTGGAATTGAAAGTAACAAAGCAGGTAACTAATAAAACCATAACAATAAGAAATTGATGTAAAGAGTTATTATTTAATACTTTTTTCATAATATTGAGGATACTGATGTCATTATTAATAAATGTCAAGATAACAATTTTCAATCATAAACAGAGAAACATATTTTAAGTAATTAGATATATAGAAAAAAAATTCTTTTTTTCGCATAAATTTTGTTAATTAAGTTTGACATATGGTATTATGATAAGTATAACCGCCTTTCGGTTATAATAATAACTGAATAGCTCTAATTGAGTGTCTGTTTGAAATAGTTAATACATAAGAAGAGATTCACAGACGGCGGTTTTTTTGTTTTACACATTAATGTATGGTCGTCTATTGAATCGCGCAATTTACCATAATAATGAAAACAAATTTATTTGTTTGTCAGTAACTTGAGTGTGAAGGTAAGATAACCTTTTCGGTTGAATTTTTTAAATTCATACCCATCAAACCTAAGAGTTTGATCCTGGCTCAGAATGAACGCTGGCGGCATGCCTAACACATGCAAGTCGAACGAGATCTTCGGATCTAGTGGCGCACGGGTGAGTAACGCGTGGGAACCTACCTTTTAGAACGGGATAACGTTTGGAAACGAACGCTAATACCGTATACGCCCTCCGGGGGAAAGGTCAGCCGCTGAAAGAGGGGCCCGCGTCTGATTAGCTTGTTGGTAGGGTAATGGCCTACCAAGGCTTCGATCAGTAGCTGGTCTGAGAGGATGATCAGCCACACTGGGACTGAGACACGGCCCAGACTCCTACGGGAGGCAGCAGTGGGGAATATTGGACAATGGAGGCAACTCTGATCCAGCAATGCCGCGTGTGTGATGAAGGCCCTAGGGTTGTAAAGCACTTTCAACGGTGAAGATGATGACGGTAGCCGTAGAAGAAGCCCCGGCTAACTTCGTGCCAGCAGCCGCGGTAATACGAAGGGGGCGAGCGTTATTCGGAATTATTGGGCGTAAAGGGCTCGCAGGCTGCTTGAACAGTTAGACGTGAAATCCCCGGGCTCAACCTGGGAACTGCGTTTAATACTAGCAAGCTAGAGAAATAGAGAGGAAAGTGGAACTCCCAGTGTAGAGGTGAAATTCGTAGATATTGGGAAGAACACCAGTGGCGAAAGCGACTTTCTGGCTATTTTCTGACGCTGAGGAGCGAAAGCGTGGGGAGCAAACAGGATTAGATACCCTGGTAGTCCACGCCGTAAACGATGTGTGCTAGATGTTGGAAGGTTACCTTTCAGTGTCGCAGCTAACGCACTAAGCACACCGCCTGGGAAGTACGGTCGCAAGATTAAAACTCAAAGGAATTGACGGGGGCCCGCACAAGCGGTGGAGCATGTGGTTTAATTCGAAGCAACGCGCAGAACCTTACCAGCCCTTGACATGTGGAGTTTGGTTATCAGAGATGATTTCCTTCAGTTCGGCTGGCTCCAACACAGGTGCTGCATGGCTGTCGTCAGCTCGTGTCGTGAGATGTTGGGTTAAGTCCCGCAACGAGCGCAACCCTCATCTTTAGTTGCCATCAGTTCAGCTGGGCACTCTAGAGAAACTGCCTGGGATGACCAGGAGGAAGGCGAGGATGACGTCAAGTCCTCATGGCCCTTATGGGCTGGGCTACACACGTGCTACAATGGCGGTGACAAAGGGAAGCAATAGGGCAACCTGGAGCAAATCCCAAAAAGCCGTCTCAGTTCGGATTGTTCTCTGCAACTCGAGAGCATGAAGTTGGAATCGCTAGTAATCGTAGATCAGCATGCTACGGTGAATACGTTCCCGGGCCTTGTACACACCGCCCGTCACACCATGGGAGTTGGTTTTACCCGAAGACGGTATCCTAACCTTTTAGGAGGGAGCCGGCCACGGTAGGGTCAGCGACTGGGGTGAAGTCGTAACAAGGTAGCCGTAGGGGAACCTGCGGCTGGATCACCTCCTTTCTAAGGAAAGTGTAAGATTAATTGCCGCCGTCTTTGTATCTCTTCTTCTCGAACATATGATTTATAGATTTGCTACAGCTAAAGGCGCGTAGCTCAGTTGGTTAGAGCGCACGACTGATAATCGTGAGGTCGGCAGTTCAAATCTGCCCGTGCCTACCAATATCTATAAAAATGTTTATGTATTTATATATTTACAGAGTTTCGTCTTTGTTAGACAGTCTGTTTGAAATAGTTGGTGAAGATGATCCCAAATAATAGGGTAATATAAATTAATATTATCCAGCTTACGGGTTGTACTTTTAAAATTTTTGCAAGATTAAATTTTATAGAGTGGTAATGGTTGTCTGACCGGTTACTACTTTCATGTACGGTCCGATCAAGCGTCTTGAAGAGCATTTGGTGGATGCCTTGGTACAGAGAGGCGATGAAGGACGTGACACGCTGCGATAAGCTGTGGGGAGTCGTGAGTAGGCTTTGATCCGCAGATTTCCGAATGGGGAAACCCAAACCATTTTGGTTTATCCCGCAAGGGAGGCGAACCCAGCGAACTGAAATATCTAAGTAGCTGGAGGAAAGGACATCAACCGAGACTCCGTTAGTAGTGACGAGCGAACGCGGACCAGGCCAGTGGCTAAATTGAAAATAACCAGAATGACCTGGAAAGGTCAGCCATAGTGGGTGATAGCCCCGTATGGGTAATGTTTCATTTTAGTCCTTGAGTAGGGCGGGACACGAGAAATCCTGCTTGAATATGGGGGGACCACCCTCCAAGCCTAAGTACTACTCTGTGACCGATAGCGAACAAGTACCGTGAGGGAAAGGTGAAAAGAACCCCTATGAGGGGAGTGAAAAAGACCTGAAACCGAATGCTTACAAACAGTAGGAGCTACATTAAGTAGTAACTGCGTACCTTTTGTATAATGGGTCAGCGAGTTAATTTATTGAGCAAGCTTAAGCCGTTAGGTGTAGGCGAAGCGAAAGCGAGTATGAATAGTGCGTTTTAGTTCGATGGATTAGACCCGAAACCGGGTGATCTAGCTATGGGCAGGTTGAAGGTGCGGTAACACGCACTGGAGGACCGAACCCACGTCTGTTGAAAAAGACGGGGATGACCTGTGGCTAGGGGTGAAAGGCCAATCAAACCCGGAGATAGCTGGTTCTCCGCGAAAACTATTTAGGTAGTGCGTTATATATTACTGCCGGGGGTAGAGCACTGGATGGGCTAGGGGGGCGCGAGCCTTACCAAACCTAACCAAACTCCGAATACCGGTAAGTACAGTATAGCAGACAGTCCATGGGTGCTAAGGTCCTTGGACGAGAGGGAAAGAGCCCAGACCACCAGCTAAGGTCCCTAAGTTGTGGCTAAGTGGGAAAGGATGTGGGAAGGCCAAGACAGCCAGGAGGTTGGCTTAGAAGCAGCCATCCTTTAAAGAAAGCGTAACAGCTCACTGGTCTAAATAAGCCGGCCTGCGCCGAAGATGTAACGGGGCTAAAGCCATACACCGAAGCTGTGGATGCCGTAAGGCATGGTAGCGGAGCGTTCTGTAAGCCGCTGAAGGTAACACGTGAGTGTTATTGGAGGTATCAGAAGTGAGAATGCTGACATGAGTAGCGATAAAGAGTGTGAGAAACACTCTCGCCGAAAGCCCAAGGGTTCCTGCGCAAGGTTAATCCACGCAGGGTTAGTCGGCCCCTAAGATAAGTGCGAAAGCAGTAGTCGATGGGAACACGGTTAATATTCCGTGACCTGATGGTAGTGACGGATGGTATAAATTGTAAATGCTTATCGGATTGTGTTTGCAGTGAAGCCGTTCCAGGAAATAGCTCCATCGTTAAGACCGTACCCGAAACCGACACAGGTGGGCAGGTAGAGAATACCAAGGCGCTTGGGAGAATGATGTTGAAGGAACTCGGCAAAATGCACCCGTAACTTCGGAATAAGGGTGGCCTACTCTGGGCAACCAGAAATAGGTAGCATAAAATAGGGGGTAGCGACTGTTTATTAAAAACATAGGGCTCTGCAAAGTGGCAACACGACGTATAGGGTCCGACGCCTGCCCGGTGCTGGAAGGTTAAGAGGAGTTGTGCAAGCAGCGAATTGAAGCCCCAGTAAACGGCGGCCGTAACTATAACGGTCCTAAGGTAGCGAAATTCCTTGTCGGGTAAGTTCCGACCTGCACGAATGGCGTAACGACTTCCCCGCTGTCTCCAACATCAACTCAGCGAAATTGAATTCCCCGTGAAGATGCGGGGTACCCGCGGTCAGACGGAAAGACCCCGTGCACCTTTACTATAGCTTTGCAGTGGCATCAGGAAGCCGATGTGCAGGATAGGTGGGAGGCTTGGAACTTTTAGCGCAAGCTATGAGGGAGCCATCCTTGAGATACCACCCTTCTGCTTTCTGTTGTCTAACCGAGTCCAGTTATCCTGGTCCGGGACCCTGCATGGTGGGTAGTTTGACTGGGGCGGTCGCCTCCTAAATGGTAACGGAGGCGCGCGATGGTAGGCTCAAACCGGTCGGACATCGGTTGTTGAGTGCAATGGCATAAGCCTGCCTGACTGTGAGACTGACAAGTCGAGCAGAGACGAAAGTCGGTCATAGTGATCCGGTGGTTCTGTGTGGAAGGGCCATCGCTCAACGGATAAAAGGTACGCCGGGGATAACAGGCTGATACCCCCCAAGAGTTCACATCGACGGGGGTGTTTGGCACCTCGATGTCGGCTCATCACATCCTGGGGCTGGAGCAGGTCCCAAGGGTTTGGCTGTTCGCCAATTAAAGTGGTACGTGAGCTGGGTTTAGAACGTCGTGAGACAGTTCGGTCCCTATCTGCCGTGGGTGTTCGAATCTTGAGAGGAGCTGTCCCTAGTACGAGAGGACCGGGATGGACGCACCTCTGGTGTACCAGTTGTCGCGCCAGCGGCATAGCTGGGTAGCTATGTGCGGAAAGGATAACTGCTGAAAGCATCTAAGCGGGAAGCCTCCCTCAAAACTAGGATTCGCCGAGAACCGTGGAAGACTACCACGTTGATAGGCTAGGTGTGGAAGCGCAGTGATGTGTGAAGCTAACTAGTACTAATAGTTCGATCGGCTTGATTGTGACCGTCATGAAAGTAGAAACCGGATGTTTTTACAATTATTATGAGTTTGTAAGCAATTATTAGGATCATCTTCTTTTTAAAGTGTGAGGCTAAACGGCCTGGTGATTATAGCGCAGATGTCCCACCCGATCCCATTCCGAACTCGAACGTGAAACTCTGTTGCGCTGATGGTACTGCATCTTAAGGTGTGGGAGAGTAAGTCGTTGCCAGGCCTTTTTGCCTCACATTGAATACAAGCATGACGCGGGGTGGAGCAGCCCGGTAGCTCGTCAGGCTCATAACCTGAAGGTCGTAGGTTCAAATCCTACCCCCGCAACCAACTAATTTACATGAATTATGCATAAATCAGAGACTTAAACATACAACTTCCATTGTGCGGTGGTTTTTTATTCTTTTATATATTCACGCCAATCGCCAATTTTTGAAATATTTTTAGCATTATATCCTCAATCTCATGTTGTGCATTTAAAGTAGATACCATTTAATCAGAATAGTCGTCATACATATGTTTAATTATTTTTGAAGACGCTTTAAAAAGCCATCTAGCTACTTTGCTAATATTCATGTTTGTTTTAACTTTGCTATTTGTAGGTAATGAAAGTAACGTAATATGAATATTTATGAAGAAGAAATGTTATAATCAATAAAAATATTCAAACGGAGTAAAGCCTGACATTTATTACAGTTTCACATTGGGAAGCAAAAACTTGGACCAAAGAAGATGAGACCAAAGCTACAGAAAAATACGTTCCTATGATTATGTCCATGGGAGCAAAGTCTGTTAAGATATGTAAGACAGATGAATTGAATTTTATGGTTATTACAGAATGGTCAAACGGACAGGTTGCGAAGGAAGCTGCGGATAAAATTGTAAGTATTAGAGAGCAAGCTTCTGAAGAATTTGATAATATAATGATAAGTAGCCATGCTGGTGAAACATTTGCATCCAATTAATAAAAGTATTTATATATAAT